>CAILUB010000173.1 GCA_903837305.1 uncultured Cytophagaceae bacterium | reverse complement strand
TCTTTAGAAGGAGATTTCGAAAAATTCTACGATAAAGGAAATCAAGCAGCTGGTACTCGCGTTAGAGGTGGTTTACAACAATTGAAGACTTTAGCACAAGAAATTCGTACTGAAGTTCAAAACAAGAAAAACTCAGGAAAATAATTTTTCCCCTCTTTGATAAAAAAAGCCCGATATACATCGGGCTTTTTTTATGTTAAAATAGTTCAGAGTGCATGGCAGAGGCCATTCCATCCACCATGATCTTACCTCGTTCTAATTCAAACACTTGAGTAGAAATTTCCGCGGTGTGCTTTGCCGGATTCGTGCTTACAATTTCAAACTTTGCCTTGTAAGTTAACCCTACATAGAGTGGACGTTTAAATTCAGAGACCTGTTTTAAATAGACACTTCCTTCACCAGGAAATTCCATTCCCATCACTCGCGAAAAAACACTCGCAATTAAGGCTCCATGAATAATAGGTTTTTTAAATGGAGTCGTTGCTGCATAAGCTTCATCCCAATGCAGAGGATTGAAATCGCCTGATATTTTACAGAAATCATTTACTTGCTCTTGTGTGAATGAGAATTCGATCTCATACGAGTTTCCTACTTCTAACATAGATTGATCATTTTTTGTAAAATTAAACCAAAATTTGATTCTATTTTTGTGCAAATTTAAATTAAACCCATGATTCACTTTATTCTAAACCCGAACGCAGGAACTAATTCTTTGCAAAAAAGGGAACGAATAGTAAAGACTTTACAGGCTATCCCTCATTCGAAGATATGGCAGACAGAGCGAATGAATCATGCATCAGAATTAACTAGAAATGCACTGTTAGAGGGTGCTACAAAAGTTATTGCCATTGGAGGCGATGGTACCATAAATGAAGTTGCCTCTACACTCTTACATACTTCGATACCCCTAGGAATTATTCCAATGGGATCAGGAAATGGCTTAGCACGACATTTAGCTATTCCACTAGAATTCAATAAAGCACTTGAAAAAGCGTTAAATGGAACATTAATAACGATTGATTCAGGTAAATGGAATGATCGCTCTTTTTTTTGTACGGCAGGAATCGGTTTTGATGCATTTGTTGCTGAACATTTTGCCAAAAGAGCAAAAAGAGGCTTTCTTAATTACATCTATTCGACGCTAGTTTCACTTGGAAAATACCAACCCATTCATATCCAAGTAATCGGCCCAGTATTTTCGTTCACAGTAGCGAATGCAAACCAATTTGGGAACAATGCCTTTATTTCACCAGAATCAGACTTACAAGATGGCCTTTTAGAGATTATACAGGTTAATCCAGGCTCTTTTTGGTCCATCGCAAATCTTGGAATAAGTCTATTTCGAAAAAAGCTGCCTTATCATCCGCTAGTCAAGATTTCCACTGTAAAAGCTCTTCACATTGAAGTAAATAAAGGCATCCCATTTCACTTAGATGGTGAAAGTTTTACACTCGAAAAGAATACGATTGATCTATCGATTCTACCCGCATCCCTTGTAGTGGTAAAATAATTTTCTTATACTTTTTCAAGTAAAAGAATGATTTAAGTACACTTAATTTGAACAATTTTTAGAACCAAATTTTTAGGCCTTTTTTTTCGAAAAAAAACTGGATTTATTTTTGTTTTCAAATTTGGAACGACATCTTATTTTACTATTTTTGTCTCCCCGCTTAAGAAAAAACTAACCGTTTTCTTAGTTTAGAACCAGTAGCAACTTTTTAAATTATTTACAAGGCAAATTCCCTAAAAATTTGTCCTGAGAAGTGTTCGACCAATATAATTAATGCAAATCGAAGTAAGAGATTTATGGAACCAGTGCCTGAATATCATCAAAAATGATATATCAGAACAAAGTTTCGCAACTTGGTTTGCTCCCATTGTCCCTCTTAAATTCCAGAATAACACCTTATTGATTCAAGTGCCTTCACAGTTCTTCTACGAATGGCTAGAAGAGAAACATGTTTCGGACTTAAGGAAGGCAATTGACTTGACGATTGGACGTCAAGGAATGTTAGAGTATTCAATCGTTATCGATAAAGGAGATCGTAAGAATCCACCGATTACTTTTAATCTCCCACCCACGAATCAGGGTCAATCTAATACAGATAAAGGAAGTAACTTTCCTAATCCAGCGAAGAGTCCATTTGAGCTAAAAAACTTAGATTCCTTAGAATTAGATTCTTATTTAATTCCAAAATATACCTTTGATAAATTTATCGAGGGAGATTGCAATCGCTTAGGACGCGCAGCAGGTATGGCAGTAGCCAATAAGCCCGGTTTGACGGCCTTCAATCCTTTAATGATTTATGGGGGTGTGGGATTAGGTAAGACCCACTTAATCCAAGCCATTGGAAATCAGATTAAAGATTCTTTTCCAGATAAATTTGTCTTGTACGTTTCTACTGAGAAGTTCACAAACCAATTTGTGAATGCCATAAGGAATAATTCTATCGAGGCCTTTACTAATTTCTACTTACAAGTAGATGTGTTAATTATTGATGATGTTCAATTCTTATCAGGAAAAGAAAAGACACAGGAGACTTTCTTTAACATCTTTAATCATTTACACCAATCAGGAAAGCAAATCATACTTTCATCTGACCGTGCTCCTAGAGACCTGGCAGGTATGGAAGATCGATTATTATCTAGATTCAAATGGGGTTTAACGGCTGATTTGCAGCAACCTGATTTTGAGACCAGAATTGCGATTATTCAAAAGAAATTGCAAGAAGACGGCATACAAATTGACTTTGATGTTTTAGAATACCTAGCTCATTCGATTCAAACTAACGTACGTGAATTAGAAGGAGTAATCATCTCCTTAATGGCACAAGCTTCATTAACTCGTAAAGAGATCGATTTAGAATTAGCTAAGTCTACTTTAAAGAGCATTGTTAATGAACAAGAAAAAGAATTAAGCGTAGAGAGTATCCTAGACGTAGTTACGAATCATTTTGATGTGGATCTAGATACTTTAAGAGGTAAATGCCGCAAAAAGGAAAATGTGTTCCCTCGTCAAATTGCCATGTATATGCTTAAAGAGTTAACTAATCTGCCTTTAAAGTCGATTGGATATCATTTCGGAGGTAGAGATCACAGTACTGTAATTCATGCTGTCCAAGCTGTTTCCGAAGCAATGGAAACCGATAAAGGGGTAGAAAAGACCATTCGAAATTTATTTACCCGATTTAATCTCAAAGGAGTTCAATCATAAAAAAAGCGACTAATCTACATTAGCCGCTTTTTTTATCACATTAGGTTTAAGCTTATTCAGCTACAGCGTCTTTATCAATCAGCGCACTGTCATCCACCTTCACTTTATCTTTAATCTTTGCTTCCAGCTCTTCCATTAATTCTGGGTTATCCTTGATTAAGTCTTTCACGGCATCGCGACCTTGACCTAAACGATTTCCATTATAAGAGAACCAAGAGCCTGATTTATCAATCACTTCTAAATCTACTCCTAAATCAAGGATTTCCCCTGCTTTAGAAATTCCTTCCCCGTACATGATATCAAATTCCACCACTTTAAACGGAGGTGCTAATTTGTTCTTCACCACTTTCACACGCGTTCTATTTCCGGTAATCGAATCCGCACTTTCTTTAATTTGACCCGCACGACGAATGTCTAAGCGAACAGATGCATAGAATTTCAAGGCATTACCACCCGTTGTCGTTTCAGGAGAACCAAACATCACACCAATCTTATCACGTAACTGGTTAATAAAGACGCAACAACAGCCAGTCTTATTAATCGTACCAGTCAATTTACGTAAGGCTTGCGACATCAAACGAGCTTGAAGACCCATTTTAGAATCTCCCATCTCTCCTTCAATCTCCGCTTTAGGAACTAAAGCAGCCACCGAGTCAATCACAATTATATCAATTGCACCAGAGGAAATTAAATGCTCTGCAATTTCTAGCGCTTGTTCACCGTTGTCAGGTTGAGAGATCAAAAGATTCTCACAATCGATACCTAATTTTTCAGCGTAAGAACGATCAAAAGCATGTTCCGCATCTACAAATGCTGCTAAACCACCTGCTTTCTGAGCCTCAGCGATCATGTGCAAGGTTAACGTCGTTTTACCAGAAGATTCTGGACCATAGATCTCTACGACACGTCCTCTAGGTACACCGCCAATGCCTAAGGCTAAGTCTAAACCTAAGGAGCCTGTTGAAATAACAGGAACATCCATCACTTTACTATCAGATAAACGCATGACGGTACCTTTTCCGTATGCTTTATCTAATTTCTCTAACGTAGTTTGTAAAGCTTTTAACTTTTCAGCCGCCAGGCCTTGCGCATCACTAGCTTGTTTCGCCATTTTCGTTTTTTATCTAAAAATTTAAGGGGCAATCGACTATATTTGTTTTATCGTTTGGCCTATACAAAAATAGAAAATTGCCTCTAATTTTTTATACAAACAATTGATA
>CAILUB010000172.1 GCA_903837305.1 uncultured Cytophagaceae bacterium | reverse complement strand
TTTTAAACGGCGGCCACCGGTTACTTTAAATGATGCCATAACTGATTACTTATTTTTACGGAAATTGTTATTTCGGTTGTTGTTATTGTTGCTTCTGAAGTTATTCTTCCGGTAGTTATTGTTCCGGTTATTGTTGTTGCTATTTGGATATTCCGGCGCGTTATACGCGTTTCTAGCGTTATTTGCCACCTTAGCGTGACCTAATCCCTCTTGCGAAAGCTCATCCACGATAGTGCCTAATAGGTTTTCTGACATCTCTTTGATGTTTTGCCAAATCACCGCATCGTCCACCGATTCCTTGTTCCAGGTTACGTAAAAACCTTTCATCAAGCGGGCGATGTACGCTACTAATATTTTCTTGTCTTCTACTTTTTCTTCAGCGATGGCGCGAAGAATTAATAACTCGACGTTGCGGCCATAATGCTTGAAACGCAAGTTGTGCTGGTTGTACGCCACTTTACGCGGTGCTTTACCTAGTGATTCCGGAGATGGAGAAGGGAAGGGGCCTTGTACATTCAATTCGAAATTCGACATGATGTACAAATCATCCCACAATTTTTTTGTGTAGTCTTGGGTATTATCCTTCATATTCGGGTGAATTTGTTTCATCACCTCTACCATCAAAAACGCGTATTTTGTCCTTTGCTCTTCATCGGCAATGGTCAAAATATAATTCACTAATTTTTGAACACTTGATCCGTATTCTTTCATATTTCTGTGCTCTTAAAGCATTAAATTCAGTATAATGCGCGGTACTGCGACGAGTAAGAAGACGATAATCGCCCAAATAGCCATCACTAAAACCGCTCCCGCGGCATAATCTTTGGCCTTCTTCGCTAATTCACTTTTCTCCGGCGAAACCAGATCGGTGATACGCTCTAAAGAGGTATTCAGCAATTCAGCCACCCAAACGCCCGCCACCGCTAAGGAAATCCATAACCATTCTGACGCCTCAAAGCCTACCTTCCAGCCCACATAAATCACGACAGCTGTGCTCACCAAATGAAAACGCGCATTGCGTTCATTCTTGATGAGTTCCACTAGTCCATTGATCGCGTGCTTTAAACCAAACATCTTAGAATTCAGCCGTTTTAGGGGTGCGTGGGAAAGGAATCACGTCACGGATATTGCTCATACCCGTCACAAACAGCACTAAACGCTCGAATCCAAGTCCGAAACCAGCATGTGGTGCAGATCCGAATTGACGCGTTTCTAAATACCACCAGATGGATTCTTCCTCGATACCCACCTCTTTCGTACGTTGCAATAATTTCGCATAATCATCTTCACGCTGCGATCCACCGATGATTTCTCCAATGCCTGGGAATAAAACGTCCATCGCACGAACCGTTTTTCCGTCCTCATCTAGTTTCATATAGAACGCTTTGATGTCTTTCGGGTAGTTCGTTAAGATAACCGGTTTTTTGAAGTGTTTCTCTACTAAATAACGCTCGTGCTCTGATTGAAGGTCGATTCCCCATTCAACTGGATAAACGAATTTACCATTCTTGTGCGCTTTCGAATTCAATAAGATGTCGATCGCTTCTGTATAGGTCAAGCGTTCGAATTCGTTTTCTGTCACGAAACGTAATTTCTCTGACAGGCTTAATTCCGATTGCTCTTCTTTCTTTTTGTTCTTTTCCTCTTCGATTAAGCGCTTTTCTAAGAACGCAATATCGTCAGCGCAGTGATCTAGGGCGTATTTAATACAGAATTTAGTGAAGTCTTCCGCTAAATCCATGTTGTCCACTAATTCATTAAAAGCAACCTCAGGCTCGATCATCCAGAACTCCGCTAAGTGGCGGGTGGTGTTCGAATTTTCCGCACGGAAAGTAGGTCCGAAGGTATAGACTTTGGACAAAGCCATCGCTCCTAATTCTCCCTCTAACTGCCCTGAAACCGTTAAATTCGTCTCTTTCCCGAAGAAATCTTCTTTGTAATCCACTTTTCCTTCTTCCGTTAATGGAGGATTGATGGGGTCCAAAGTCGTCACGCGGAACATCTCGCCAGCTCCCTCTGCATCAGATCCCGTAATGATAGGCGTATGTAAATAGAAGAAACCGTTATTGTTGAAATAGGTGTGAATCGCGTAGGCCAAAGCATGGCGAACACGCAATATCGCAGAGAAAGTATTGGTCCGAGGACGTAGGTGCGCAATCTCACGCAAGAACTCTAATGAGTGTTTCTTAGGCTGTAAAGGGTATTTTTCGGGATCTGCCGTTCCGTACACCTCGATGGAAACGACTTCCACTTCTACGTTTTGGCCTTGTCCTTGTGAGGCAATTAATTTACCCGTAACGGCGATACAAGATCCCGTAGTCACTAATTTCAACGTTTCTTCTGAAACAGTTCCCTCGGATACCACCGCTTGAATATTGTGGATGGTCGACCCATCATTGATCGCAATAAACGCGACAGAAGAGGAAACTCTTTTCGTACGAACCCAACCTTTCACGACGATGCTTTGCTGCGTGGGTGTTAAACCTAGTATTTCTTTGATTTGCATAAATGACTCGGGCATTATTAATAAAAAGGCCTCAATAGAGGCAATAACCCTCAAAAATACGGATAAAAAACCGATTTATTTTATTTATTTGTAATTAAAAATCGGCTTATCTTTGGTGTAGATTATTTAGACAATGCAGGGATTATCCTTAAAACAGAATCAACAACAGAACCTCTCGCCACAACAGATACAATATATCAAGTTGTTGCAGATTCC
>CAILUB010000171.1 GCA_903837305.1 uncultured Cytophagaceae bacterium | reverse complement strand
GATGGACCGTCTGGGCATGGAAGAAGGCGAAGTAATCCAACACTCGATGATTACCTCGTCGATTGAGAGAGCACAGAAGAAGGTGGAGGAAAATAACTTTGGCATTCGTAAACGTCTATTGGAATACGATGACGTGATGAACTACCAACGTAACGCCATCTACAAGCGTCGCCAAAACGCCCTTTTAGGCGAACGTCTATCATTGGATATCATCAACATCTTGTTCGATGTATGCCGCGACATCGCGACGCAGTATACGAGCTACGACGATTTCGAATTGAAAACGATCGAGTTATTAGGAATGGAGCCGCCATTCGATGCGTCTGCGTTCACTAAATTGAATAATGACCAAAGAACGGAACAATTATTCATTGCAGCAGAACAACATTACAAGTCGAAAAACGAGGTCATCGCCTCTCAAGTCATCCAGGTGGCGCAAGAAGCGAAACAACATGGCTACTCTGGCATTCAAGTGCCGATTAGCAATGGCCAAATGACGACCGGAATCATTGTAGATGCAGACAAAATGATCTCTACTCAAGGAAAGGAAGTAGTGAAAGAGATGGAGAAATTCATCACCTTATCGCTGATCGACCAAGAGTGGAAAGAGCACTTGCGCGAGATGGACGACTTGAAACAATCCGTTCAAAACGCCGTATTCGAACAAAAAGATCCCTTATTGATCTACAAATTCGAATCCGTCAACTTGTTCCAACGCTTCGTTGCGCGTGTGAACATGGATACGATCAGCTTCGTGATCAAAGCCGAAATTCCAGCGGTTCAACAAACGAATCAATCCGCTGCCAAAGCACCCAAAGAGAAAGCGCCTAAATTGCAAATGAGCAAAGACGACGCGATTTCATCTCTATTGGGTGGCCTAGCCGGCGCACAAGAGGAATACCACGATCCGTCTACTCCTTCAGTAGAACGCGCGGCACCTCGCCAAGCCATCAAAATTGCAGACCGCAACCAACGCGTGACTGTTCAATACGTAGACGGAAGCATCAAAGAAGATGTGAAATACAAGACGGTGGAACAGGATGTGGAGAGTGGGAGAGCGGTGGTTATAGCTTAGTGCGCTTTTGCGCTGTGCGCAAAACGGCGCGACTAAGCTAGTCCGGAGGAAGAGAGTCCGAAGTCCGGAGGAAAATACGAATTGAGTCCGGAGGAAGAGAGTCCGAAGTCCGGAGGAAGGATGGAAATATATAAAAGAGCCCTAGGTGTCCCCCTTTGGCTCTTTTTTTATATTATATCTTGAAAATACATCTATTTACTTCGGACTCTTTCCCTACGGACTAACTAAATAAGAACGATGTCGTCGGCGTTAGCGACCTCTACCCCTTTTTCGGCCTCCTCCAGCTCCGCCTTCGAGCATCTAGCCCGAGCAATAGCAAATGGTGTTTTAGTGGGATCCAATAATTCGATGACCTCGCCTTTCATGAAATCGCCGAGGATTTCTGTGATGCCTACGGATAGCAGACTTTTGCGAGAGTTGATGGCTTTGACGGCGCCTTTGTCTAGGACGACTTTGCCGGTGATGAGGCTGCCGGCGGCGAGCCATTTTTGGCGGGCGGTTAGGCTGGCTTTGCCTGCTTCGAAGACCGTACCTATTTTCTCCTGTAATGCGTCTACGATTCCTCCTGCATTATCTAACCCGAAAATCACGACCTTGATACCTAAGCGCATGGCGAGACGGGTGAAGGTGAGTTTCGAGATCATTCCGCCCAATCCTGTAGAGGAGGTGTCTGAGGAAACGACGGATAGAGTGGAGGCGTCGATTTTAGGGACGTGGCGGATGATTTCGCCGTTTGCGTCTAATAGGCCGCCCACGGAGGTAGATATTAAAAGTTTTTCTGCGCCAAAGCCGGTTGCGATTAGGGTCGC
This sequence comes from uncultured Cytophagaceae bacterium, assembly GCA_903837305.1. GTDB lineage: Bacteria > Bacteroidota > Bacteroidia > Cytophagales > Spirosomataceae > Aquirufa. The sequence continues at coordinate 1,268 of CAILUB010000171.1, read as the reverse complement.
GAGTTCGTCGTTGTCGGAGAATTTAAGTTCGGTGTTTGAGACCACGTCATTTTCGTTTGCGATGGGAATGACGTTGCTTTTCCAAAGTTCCTGGTAGGTTTCCTTCAATTGTAGGAAGGATTCACGGCGGGAAAAGTGGTGGCGTTCGCAAAGCGATTGGGCGATGGCGATGCCGTATTTCGAGAAATAGTGGTTGTATTTTGCGATCAAAATGGGATTTCCGATCGCGGCGGCGGCTTTCCGTTCGGAAAGGGTGCCTTTGTAATTGCTTAAAAATGCCTTCCCGGCGGCTACGGCTCCGGAGGAAACCAGGACGATGTCGTACGCTTTTGTTAGGCTGGAAACCTGAGAGGCTATTTTCTCCAAAGTCTGCTCATTCACCTCCCCGTTCTTGTGGGTGATGGAGGAGGAACCGAATTTGATGACAAGAATGGGCCTAGACATGCCGCAATTTAGTTTAAATTGCGGGTTTTTGAAAGTCGCAAGTGCTTTTTAAGGCTTTGGCGAGTCTTTTTATATAGGCTGAACGGGGAATATTGATGGCTCCGTAACGCAAAACGTTATCGTTCATGAACTGGGAGTCGAGAAGTTGGTATTTTTGTTCGCGCAAGATTTGGATCAAATAATGAAAGGCCACTTTCGAGGAATTAGAGACTAGGGAAAACATGGATTCGCCAAAAAAAGCGGCCCCTAAAGAGACTCCGTACAGACCCCCTACTAGCTTATCTTCCTGCCATGCCTCCACTGAATGCGCTAAACCCATGCGATGCAATTCGGAATAGGCGGCGATTAAATCCTCTGAAATCCAGGTTTCATCTTCTGTAGCTCGAGGCAAGGCGCAGTTGCGCATGACTTGTTCGAAACTGGTGTCTACGCGGATTTCAAAGCGATTTTGGTTGATGATCGGCTTGAGGGATTTGGCAGGCTTATAACTTTGAATCGGAATAATTGCCCGCGGGTCTGGACTATACCAAAAGATCTCTCCGGTCTCCTCCGCCATGGGAAACATACCTGACGCATAGGCGTAAACGAGGGTTTCGGCGGTGAGGGGAGTGGAGGCTTCCATGAAATAATTAATTGATTATTGGGATTTAAACGAAGATTTACCGAAATTCGACCCTTAAATGTTAACAACTGTTGACATTGCTTTTGACAAAACTAAGGAATGACCTTTATTAATTCAAATTATTACCTCGCATCTATGCTCCGACGAAGGAGACGATTCATCTTTCGGGTCTGATACCCTGAAGGTGTGTGTAATTTGTCTC
>CAILUB010000170.1 GCA_903837305.1 uncultured Cytophagaceae bacterium | reverse complement strand
TCGACGACGTGCAGAAGGAGATGTACGGCAAGAACCATTACTTGCGGGTTTGTTGAAGTTGAATTACTCAGCTAGTGACTCGTCGTGTTGTGAGATATCCAATCCTAATCTTTCTTCTTCCTCATTTACACGTAACGGAATGATTTTGTCTGTAACGATCAAAAGGATATAAGATAAACCAAAAGCAAATGCTGATACAATTGCTAAGGCTAACAAGTGCTTAAAGAATAAAGAGGTTTCTCCGTAGAATAGTCCTTGCTCGGCAACTGCAGCATTAACAGCAGATGTTGCGAAAATTCCGGTCATTAACATACCGACCATACCGCCTAAACCGTGGCAAGGGAAAACGTCTAATGTATCATCTAAGTTTGAAGATGCTCTCCAGTGTGCTGCAATATTAGAAACAATGGCAGCAACAACTCCGATGAAAATTGCAACAGGAACAGTTACAAAACCTGATGCAGGTGTGATAGCTACTAAACCTACTACCGCACCAATACAGAAACCTAAGGCAGAAACTTTTTTGCCACGTGTAACATCAAATAAGATCCAAGATAAACCTGCAGCTGCAGCTGCTACGTGTGTTGTTGCGAAAGCGGTAACCGCTAAACCGTTTGCTCCTACTGCAGATCCAGCATTAAAACCGAACCATCCGAACCATAACAAGCCCGTTCCTAATAGTACGTAAGGAATGTTTGCTGGAGGCAAGATATTTGACTCCATGTGAGACTTACGACGACGTAAGTATAAAGCTCCTGCTAATGCAGCCCAACCTGCAGACATGTGAACAACAGTTCCTCCTGCAAAATCCAAAACGCCTAAGTTAAATAAGAAACCATCTGGGTGCCATGTCCAGTGTGCTAAAGGAGCATAAACCACTACACAGAAAAGAACCATAAATAGAACAAACGCACGGAAGTTAATACGCTCAGCTAAGGCACCAGAGATTAACGCTGGAGTGATAACGGCAAACTTCATTTGGAAAAATGCGAATAAAGCGAATGGAATAGTAAATTTTAATTGATCCGCTGATCCTAAAGATAATTTGTGATCAAATACGCCATTGAACATGAAGAATGTTCTAGGGTCTCCAATCCAGCCACCTAAAGAGTCACCGAACGCTAAAGAGAAACCGAATACAATCCAAATCACCGAGATAACTCCCATGGCGATGAACGATTGTAACATCGTTGAGATCACGTTTTTGTGATTCACCATTCCACCGTAGAAATACGCTAATCCAGGTGTCATCAATAATACTAAGCCAGAAGCTACAATCATCCAGGCTGTATCACCTGTGTCCAGGCCTTCTGTAGGCATTGTACCAGGAACTGAGGTCGTGAACAAGGCTAGTACAGCTACCGCTAATAATACTAATAACGGGATCCAAGTTGGTTTTTGTGTCGTCATGTTTTTAAATGTTAAGGGTGGATATAATTAAAACTTATAAATGAAGTGCATTCCTAAGGTAGTTTGTGATTTTTGATCTTTATCATCGCCATCAATGAATTGAGCTGTTTTATAAGAATCAGTGCGTAATTCAGGCTTGATTAATAAATGCCCTTCAGCTGCTGTAAAAGTAGCTGTTAAAGTGAATGAGCTAACATCAGTACCAGAACCATCCGCTGCACGTAGGGAACGAGCACCTGATGTGTTGTCAAAAACTTCGTAACGACCACCCATACTAAACTTATCAGTGAAAGCATAGTTTGAGTAAAGTGCAACACCGCCCCACGTTTTGCTATCACCTACGTTTCCACCACCTTGGAAATCACCTGTTTGTGATCCATATGCAGCGTTAACTCCTAAAAGGTACTTAGGTGTGATTTGGTAAGATGTAGTTAAGTCTAACAAGTTATAGCTGCCTGAATCATCTTTTCCTGTAGACAAAGGAGCTGATTCATTCGAACTAATTCCATTTACATATACATTCCAACCGGCTGCTGGAGATGTAAATACTTGGTAGATAAATCCTTTAGAAGAATTATTGTCATTTAAATTATCCACATTGTTGACCAATCCAACCATGGCAGAAAATTTGTCAGAGAATGCGTAATTCGCTTTAGCACCAATGTGATAGAAAGGTCCATTGTTGAAGAGATTAGAAAGTGAATAGTTGTAATTAATGGGAGCGTCGATTACCTCATATCCGATATGAGTACCAAATTGACCCACAGTTAAGGTTAATTTGTCACTTGCTTTCCAGTTAAAGTAAGCTTGTTTGATGGCCAAAGCAGTACTTGCTTTTCCTGCTCCTAAAGGTCCGATCACGTTACCATATTGTCCAAGGTCAGCGTTAGGTCCGAATGTTAAATCAACCACTACATCGGCAGATTTAGTAGCATATCCAAATTTCGTTTGGACAAGTCCTAATGAAAATTGATTTGACTTCTGGTCGAAAGCTCTTTCGTATCCAGAGGCTCCTAAGTTACTTCTGCTAGACGGGCTATTGAAATTCAACATATAGTATGAATCAATGTAACCTGAGAAAGAAAACTTGGGAGCTTCCGCTTCTTTTTCTTGGGAAAATCCACAAAATGCTGTTGCGGCAAATAGGGCTGTTAGGATCGTTTTTTTCATAAGGGCAATTGTTTAAGAGTAAATAATGCTTGATTACAATTCAAAGATGAAGCCTTAAATTGTACTTTCCAAATATTTGCAACAAATTTTTAACCTATTTTTTATCTTTTTGCAAAAAAAAGACAAAAAGTAGTTAAAAATTAAACCTTTAAATCGTGATTAAACAAAAATATAAATAAAATAAGGCTAAAATGAAACTTGCAAAATTTGATTCTTAGAAAAATATAAAACTAGAATGTGTGATTGTAGTCAGGTGGAGTTTGACTTTTTTAAGATTAGAGAAAATAGAGTATAGAGTATAGATGTGTATTTATGTTTAGAGAATTCAGAAAACAAAAAAAAGAGCTCATCTTTCGATGAACTCTTTTCATATATACAATATCTCTACTCTCTACTCTATTATCTCTACTCTATTCCGCATGCAACCACGCCTTCTTAGCTAACAAAGTCTCTTTATC
>CAILUB010000169.1 GCA_903837305.1 uncultured Cytophagaceae bacterium | reverse complement strand
CCCAAGGCTAATCCGCCTATGCCCGCAGCCGCCTGACCAAAGAAATGGCGGCGCGTAATATTCAGTCGATTTTTGAAGAATTCGTTTTCCATATTATACCCGCATGATGGCCTCCTCTAGGTTATAAATTAATTGAATCGTCAGCATCATGGCCGCCGTGGATCCGGTGACCGCTGCTTTGTCCTGTTTGTATTCCCCTATCTTCATCAGCTTCTGAACCTTCTTCGGATTTTGAACACAAGAGGCTTGCTCGGCCTCGTAATATTTTTTCAGCATCGCGAGTTCCTTTTCTTTCGGAGCTCGACAAACGATGCGCCTGAACGCCCGCGTTAATTTCTCCTCAAGGCTCCCTTTTTCACGTGAAAATTGGCTGGCCAAGACGCGCGAACTTTCCAATACGTGTGGATCATTCATCATCACCAAAGCCTGCAATGGCGTATTCGTTCGACCTCTTTGCACCTCACATTGATCGCGATTACTCGCGTCGAAAATCAACATCGTAGGTGGTGGAACGGTACGTTTAATGAACACATACATGCCGCGGCGGTATAAATCTTGGTTGTGATCTTGGATGTAATTCATTAATGATCCACGGCCAGATGTAGCCACTTCCCAGAGTCCTTTAGGCTGGTAGGTTTTAACGCTCGGACCACCAATTTCTTTATTTAGGATGCCAGCTGAGGCTAACACCTGATCCCTAATTTGTTCAGCCGGAATTCGTATCCGGGACATACGCGATAAATAGATATTCTCCGGATCTACTTTAAGGGAAGTAGAGCTGACGGTGGAGGCTTGTTGGTAGGTGGCTGACAAAACGATTTGTTTGACTAATCGTTTGATATTCCAGCCGTGACTTTGGAAATCAACGGCTAACCAGTCTAGTAATTCCGGATGGGTAGGAAGTTCGCCTTGCATTCCGAAATCGCCCACCGTTTTCACGATGCCTCGCCCAAAAAACTGGGCCCACATCCGGTTCACAAACACCCGTGATGTCAGCGGGTTTGCAGGATCTACTACCCAACGGGCTAATCCAAGTCGATTTTGACTGTACTTGGCAGGGGTGAAGGGTAAAATACTTTTTGGCAAACCAAAACCAACCTCAGGCCCAGGCATATCGTAATTGCCGCGAGACAATACATAGGTAGGCCGATGTTTACTAGAATCAGCCATGACCATGACGTCGACTGTTGCGGTATCTTTTTTGTGAATAAACTTCAGTATCGATTGCACGTCTTTCGTCGAGATAGACATATTAGGTGGATCCGCAAATGAGGCGTCGATGGTTCCATATAAGCCTTTTTCAGGCACTTGGTTGAAGAAAGCATAGGTGCTATAATAGTCCTTTTGCGAAATAGGATCGTATTTGTGATCGTGGCAGCGCGCACATTCGAAGGTGAGCGCAAGGAAAGATTTCGAAAAAGTATTCGTACGGTCGTTCACATATTCCACGCGGTATTCTTCGTCAATCACCCCGCCTTCTTGCGTAATCTTGTGGTTGCGGTTAAACCCGGTGGCGAGTAGCATTTCTTTAGACGGTTTCGGTAACAGGTCGCCGGCTAATTGCCAGGTGACGAACTTAGCATACGAATAATTTGAGTTAAACGCGTGTATCACCCAATCTCGCCAAGGCCACATCGTGCGTAAACCATCATCCTGGTAGCCATGAGAATCCGCATAGCGGGCTAAATCCAGCCATTGAATGGACATTTTTTCGCCGTAATGTTTGCTGCTGATAAGCTCGTTAACGATCTTTTCGTAGGCCTGCGGGCTGTCGTCTTGTAGAAAACGATCCTGCATTTCGAGGGTGGGAGGCAGGCCAGTTAAATCGAGGCAAACTCGTTTCAATAACTGTTCTTTCGATGCTTCTGGGCTAGGCTTCAACGATTTCTCCGCCATTTTCGCAAAGACAAAATAGTCGATGGGATTGCGTACCCAATCCTCATCTGCAGTAGGTAATTCCGATTTTGCGGGTTTAATAAACGCCCAATGTGGTTTGTAAACCGCGCCTTGTTTGATCCATTTCTCGATGAGGTCAATTTCATGTGGCGTCACAGTCAAATGCGAACTCATCGTAGGCATTCTTAAGGAGGTATCTTTCGTGATTAATCGCTGAAAAGCATCGGAAGATTCTGGGTGACCCGGGACAATGGCGTGCATGGAAGGATTATCCTTGAAGGCAGCATATGCTCCTTCCGGAGTGTCTAATCGGAGGCCCGCCTTTCGTTTGTTCGCATCCGGCCCATGGCATTTAAAACAACGGTCAGAGAGAATCGGTCGGATGTGGTAATTATAGTCAATGACGTCCGGCATCGCGGTTTCCTGCGCTTGCGTATCTGAACAGCGGGTATACGCAAAAATGCTCCCGATGGCTAGGAGTAAAAGAAACCCAAATCGCTTGCTCAGTGAGGTCATAGTTATAGTACGATAACGGAAATATACGATTAAATTTTTTCTTTGAAAATTGCTATTTGTTAAAGGCTAGCTGGGCGCTGTCTATTTCGATCGGCCACTGCCCTTTGAATCCTGATTGGATGGCTACATCTGGTCGCATTTTTTTGAGTTGCGCCACGCCTTTTTCGCTCACACGGGTTTGCCACAAATAGACGCGCTTGAGCGATTTAATTTTCGCTAGCGTTTGCAGACCTCGGTCACTGATTTGGGTGCCTATTAGGTTAATTGATTCTAAATAGGCCAGGCCTTTTAGGCTCTCCAGATCCTGGTCTGTAATTTTGGTGTGCTGTAAATCAAGGAAAATCAACAAATGCATGTCCGCTATTTCCTTCATAAAATCTCCGCTAACTTGTGTATTCCCTAATTTTAAGCGGATTATTTGGGCATTGATTGATTTTAAATCTGCTAGTTCTTTGTTAGTAACGCGCGGGGCGTTAT
>CAILUB010000168.1 GCA_903837305.1 uncultured Cytophagaceae bacterium | reverse complement strand
TCCTGGAAATTCTTTTGTCAAGTTAATATAAAGTTTCGATCCTTCCTGATTAAAACTTATATGATCTTGCATGTTATACCACTTATCTGAAATAAGTATCATAATATAACAAATTAGTATATGATAAGAGGGAGCACTATAAAGTTACATAACCCTTTTAACTAACTATTTAAAATGATACAAAAAAACTGGAAAGAAGATTTTAAATCTCTATATAAAGAACGTGGTCAGCAAAGGTACGGAATAAGGCTACTAGCGCTGTGGAAGATGCAAGAAGGCCTAACTACAAAGCAAGTATCTATTTTTATGGGCAAAACCGAAAAGACCATAAGAAAATGGCGCAGACTATATGAATCTGGAGGCGTTGAATCTCTAATGAGCATTAGTAGTGGCAGAGGTTTGAAGGTCAGAATTAAGGAGCGAGAGCTTCTAAAAGAAGAGATTGAGAATTTACAAAAAAACAAGAGTGGTGGTAGAATAAAATGCAGTGACATTGTTAGATTTGTGGAAGAAAAATTTAACATTAACTATAGCAATTCTGGCATGTATAAACTACTTAAACGTCTAGGATTTGTATGGATCACCTCGAGATCAAGACATCCAAAAAGCAATCCTGAACAACAGCTAGAGTTTAAAAAAAACTCCAAGAGAAAGTCAGAGAAATCATCCCAGAAGGGGTAATGCTCGAAGATGTAGACATCTGGTTTCAAGACGAAACTCGGATAGGACAACAAGGCTCTAGAACTAGAATATGGGCCATCAAAGGCACTAGGCCAAGAGTAGTAAAGCAGCAGCAATTTTTATACCAGTATATTTTTGGTGCTATCTGTCCAAGTTCCGGGCAAGGAGCTGGACTAGTTTTGCCCTATGCCAATGGAGCATGTTTTGAACTTCATTTACAAGAAATATCCAAAACCATTCCAGCAAAAAGACATGGCGTCATAATAATGGATCAAGCTAGTTGGCACCAGACAAAGCAAATACAAATTCCAGATAATTTATCTATACTGCACCTACCGCCTTATTCACCAGAGCTTAATCCTCAAGAAAACATATGGCGATATCTGAAGGATAGTTTCTTATCCAACAGAGTATTTGATAACATTGAAGCTATTACAGATGCTTGTTGTGATGCTTGGAATAGTTTAATCAATACACCTCACTTAATTAAGTCGATTGGAACAAGAGAATGGACCATAATGTCTTGATACTTATTTCGGGTAATTGGTATTATAGGCCATCAGATAGGAATGGAGATGCTGTTTTAAAGGCTGTTAAAAACTTATTGAATAATAAAAAGAATAGATTGTAAAATCGGATATAAAAAAAGGTTTTTATATAAATGCAAGTTTATATCCGATAGAAGAATGAGTGTTTAATAAAGAAATTCTACCGATAATTAATAAGAGAAACGAAAATTTGAGGTGGTCGTCCGCCAATAATACTATTTATCATATTTAATTATACTTACTACACTCCTTGTTGCCCCACCTTATGTCATTCCCGCGCAGGCGGGAATCCAGTTCTTTGATTCCTGATAATTACGCTGTGTAGTGTTAGTCAGTGGAAAATTCTGAATAGCTTATAGTAATTTTTGATAATCTGGATTCCCGCCTCCGCGGGAATGACAGTGGC
>CAILUB010000167.1 GCA_903837305.1 uncultured Cytophagaceae bacterium | reverse complement strand
TCTAGATCATTTCGGTCGTAAAAACGTATTGTATATCGGTTTATCCCTTTATGTGCTGAGCTCCATCGCCTGTGCCTTTGCGACTTCAGTCGAAATGTTAATTGTTTTCCGTCTGTTTCAAGCCTTAGGGGGTAGTGTAGGAATGGTGGCGCCCAATGCCGTCATTCGTGAGACCTTCGAGGAAAAAGATCGACCTAAGGTGATGTCCTTGATGATTTTAATTCTAGGCGTGTCTCCTATTTTAGCCCCTTCGCTGGGCAGTCTATTACTAACCATTGCGAGCTGGAAAGCCATCTTCCTAGTTCTAGCTGGCATTTTATTGCTGATTATCTTCTTAATAAAACTCTGGTTGCCGGAGAAAACAAATCGAGAAAAAGGAGGCCCTTTCCGTGTTTCCACGATTATAAAGGCCTATAAATCCCTTTTCAAAGAGAAAGAGTACTTGGTTTTTGCCTTCACAGGTGCGATTGGAGCCGGCAGTATCTTCACGTATGTGGGAGGAGCTCCCTTGACATTTTTAACTTACTATGGGGTAGATGAGTCTAAATTCGGCTTCATTTTTGCCATCGTTGCTTCGGGAATTATTTCCGCAAGTCAGTTGAACCGCGTGGTTTTAAAGAAGTATTCGAGCTTACAGATTTTAAAAGTGACCTTACCCACGCAATTAGTTTTAGGGATATTATTATCGGTATTAGCGAAACTAAATCTACTTTCAATGGAATTGAATATTGGCCTTTTGTTCCTGATTATGGGTTGCCAAGGTTTCAACTTCCCTAATGTGGCGACGCTTGCTCTTCGTCCCTTCCACCGCGGCGCAGGTACCGCCTCCGCGATGCTAGGATCTATTCAAATGGCCTGGGGTGCGGTTTGTGCCACTCTAGTGGGTTTACTATTTGATGGAACGCCTTTTACAATGGCCATTATCATCGTGGGATGTGCCGTAATTGCAAACACCATTTTATTCGGCATAGGTCGGAGATATATTTTGGCCTAGGGCTTTAAAAGCTCGAAATAAGTCACCACGAATTTATCGCCCTTTAGGACGCCTTGCACTTTGGCCTTACGCACGGCCATGCAAAAGCCTTTCTCCTCATGGGCATCCCCGTGATCATCCAGCCCTGTGCCTTCTACCGCATATGCTTTTCCTTCGTATTTCAAGGCAAGGAAACATTCCTTTCCCGGCATTTCAAAATTGCATGTTCCACAAGAAGTTTCTAGAACTAATACAGGTTTTGCGGGGTCTAACTTCCCGGCAGGTTTCGTTTGGGCTGAGGCTAAAAATGAGGCCAAAACAAAGAAGAATACTAACTTTTTCATATCAATTATCCGTTTAAACTATTTATTTCTCCCCCACCAATTCGCTAAAATCGAGGCGGTAATATTTTGCATTGATCCAAAAATACCAGGAACTAATCCCATCGTGGCTATATACCCCATTTTAGCGGCTATCCCAGAGGCTAAACCCGCATTTTGCAGTCCTACCTCAAAGGCAATTGTCCGGGAATCTTGTTCATTAATTCCCATCCATTTGCTAATCTTATAACCAAAAAAGTAGCCTAATAAATTATGCACTAACACAATTAAAATCAACAACCAGCCCATCTTCAGTAAGGTATTGTGTCCCGCTGAAACGGTCAAGGCAACAATAAAAATGATGGACGCCATCGACAAAATAGGCAATAATTCATCTAACCATTTCTGTCTCCCATAGCAATATTGATTATACACTAATCCAGCAATCACCGGGAAAATCACGATTTCCATAATGTGCCAAAACATATCCCAAAAGTCGATGGGAACTAGTTGATTCGCTAGTAACTTCATCAATAAGGGCGTGACTAAAGGGGCTAAAAGCGTCGAGATCGCAGTCACTGTCACGGAAAGGGCTAAATTTCCTTTAGAAATATAGGCCATCACATTCGAGGCAACGCCGCTGGGAGAGCATCCCACTAAGATAATTCCCGCCGCAATTTCAGGCGGCAGATTCGTCGACATCGCGAGTGCCATACCGATTCCGGGCATGATTAAGTAATGACAAAAAATTCCGGCTAGAATAGGTTTAGGCGATTTCGCGATCTCCACAAAGCGCGTCAAATTCATATGAATCCCCATTCCGAACATGGTAATAATTAACAAGGGAGTGACCAATTTCTTTAAAGGGAATCCTTGATAAGCCACTAAATTTTCTGGATAATTAAGCGCATAAGTGGAAGCGGCAAATATGAACAGGGTATACGAAAAACCTTTCAAAATAGGATGGCCTTGAAAGCCCAAGGCGAGCAGCACAAAACAGGCCATCAAGCAAATGGCTGCTCCAGAAATGCCGGCAAAGGTACAAACAATAGCGGCCATTCCTGTCAGGATTCCTAGACCTAAAAGAAGTTGAAAAATAGTCCTATTCATCTCTACATAAATTGGAAAATAAGTGGGAACAAAAAGCTAACAATCGCTGCCCAAATCGCATAGATCGGCAAATAAGAGGTTATTCCTTTTTCGACTTCGTCGATCGTAGTTTGGCCCTTTAAAAAACCCCATAGATTTTTCGTAGCCAGCATTAAATGCACCATTATTAGGGCATTACTACCAAGAACAACTAAGCGGTTAGGCGTGACACCGAATTCGACCAGGCGGTACCCTATCGCAGATAAAGCAATGCCATTATCGATGATCGCAACCAGCGCCAAAGCGAATAAAAAATACTGATGTACACGTGACGCATTTACTTTCGTCGCCTCTCCTAAAGAGAACAAAATCAAGGCCATCACGCCTATCAAGATTCCGTTAAATACCAATAAGAATTCCCGGTCATTATATGGATCCTTCCCGGTGAGTATAACCGCCACTAAAAATAAGGCTAGGGTGATGGTAACGATAGGGGTAAAAATGCGCGCGATGACAGGAGAAATTTTACTTACTAGGCTGGCGTTTTGGCGGACTAAAAAGGTAGCCAAAAGCGGAACAGAAGGCAATATAGAGAGCACCAAATAGCGGAAGTAATAATCCTCAATATCGATGTCAATCAGCTTAAATAAATTAAGCGTTAAACCCGTAAACAATCCCCCAGCTAGTCCAATCACGGCAGTCATCACTATTAAATCCCCGTGATAGCGTAAAAAATCCATACGCTTATCAGAGTCCGATCCTGCAAAAACATACCCAATCGCTAACCATAGTAAAATAGGAATATGCAAACAAGTCAATAAAAGGGTCGTACTTCCCTCGGGTAATAGATTAATGTAGACAATGGATACTACTAAAATAAACAAAGGCCAGGCTAAATCGCGTAAACTTAAACCCTGCTTATATGCAAAATAAGCTCCGATCCCTGGCATCACGATAAAGGACATATTCCGAGGAAAATACAGATCGTGAGATATCGAAAAAAGATCGGGTAACTGCATTAAAAAGGCGACAAAAGCAGCAATGATTGCAAGCAAAGTCCAATCCCCTTTCGAACCCCAAGAGGTAGTAGAAATAGCTAATCTTTGCTGCCAAATTTGCGCCGAAAGCTCAGATGAAATTTGGGGATAAACCGCTTGAAAAGCACGCGCGAAAGTCGCCGGATTAGAACGGTACAATTGTTCCAAAATGGCTGGATCTGTGATGTGTTGGATGATTTGATTTTCCATAGTCTGGAAATTTACAATAAAACTTCTGATTTTAATCTTTCATTCACTTTAGCGGAGATTTCCGCTTTTAAACGGTTCAATATATTCCATTTCGCATAAGGTCGGTAATAAGCCAGACTCACTTCGCGTGTCAAAGCACCATCCGTTAAATCAATCAAATGCGATTTTCTGGCTTCACTCATTTGGCCTACATATAACGCAGGCAACACGGTAAGTCCATTAAATTCATCCACTAAGTTTAGCAAGGTATCGAACGTATTCGACTCTACCGATAAATTAGATGGAAGTGATTTTTGCTTCTTTAAATCACACAACTGAATAATTTGATCCCGAAGACAATGACCTTCCTGCAATAAAAACATCCGCTGTTGACTCAAGGCTGATTTTTGAAGCTTTTTTTCGCCTGTTGTCAAATGTCCATACAGGTATAAATCTTCCACATACAAAAGCTCTGTCTCCACCTCGGTAGAGGCAATGGGTGTACTCAAAATGCCTACATCTAGCTTTCCACTGCGCAAATCTTTGATCAACTGATTTGTCGTCACCTCATAGATTTCGAGGTGTAATAAGGGGTACTTTTCCACTAAATACTTCATAATCAATGGCAACATGGAACTCGCAATCGTAGGGATCACCCCCAATTTTACTCGACCCTCCACTTTTTGATTTATCGCCTTGGAGGAAGAAAGTAAGGCATTAGCATGAGCCACCACCTGCTGGGCCTGAATCAGAATCTCTCGTCCATTTTCTGTCGTAGCGATAGGATTTGCTTTGCGGTCAAAAATCACGATATCCAGCTGTTCCTCCAGCTTTTTCACCATCGCGCTTAATGTTGCCTGCGTAACATGACAATAATCAGCTGCTTTTGAGAAGCTTTTAAATTGATCAACGGCTAGTATGTATTCTAATTGCTGTATATTCACG
>CAILUB010000166.1 GCA_903837305.1 uncultured Cytophagaceae bacterium | reverse complement strand
GAGATGCCTATTTCCGGACTAAGTAAAGTGAGTAACCAGACACACGAAATCGCGATTCGCCTGTCTATTTTAAATCGCGTGAAATAATGAGAAAGTATCTATATCTGTTGTTGATTTTGGGGAGTTTTTCAGGCCATGCGCAGGACTGGAAAGGATATTGGAGTAAGGCCAAAACCTTCACCTCCACGAATTCCCACAAGGCCTACCAATCTACCAAGGACTTTTTCTACAGCGAAAAATCCCCTCGCCAAAGCATCGCCTTCCTTCTGGGAGGCTCTAACATGTGGTTACAAACAGTGGCTACACGTCGCGATTTTTTAATACAATACACGCATTTTGGTTTTCAATATTCCCGCGAAACCGCTGAAAACACCGACGTATTTACGACGGTTTTATTTGGTGTCAATGGAGACAGTAAAGCCTTTGGAAGTGCAGGCCTAGGCATGCGCTATTACCTAGTAGATCGCGCTTCCAATAAGTACCGCCCCTTCGCTAGTTTTCATGGGGAAATGCAAGCCGATAATTCCTTTAATGAAACTCGAAGCGACCTGGATTTTGCAGGCGCCATTGGCTTAGGAACAGACTATAAAGTCAAAGACCAATGGTTCTTGCGCGGCATGGTAAACGTCGGTTTTCCCATGATCGTTTCAGGCAATTTGAACCCACTGAACGGCCGCGGAACTTTTTTCAGCACATCACTAGGTGTCGTGTACGAATGGGGTGCAAAACCTAAAACTGTTCGCCGCGTTCTTCCAGAAACGCCACTTCCTCCGTTAGATACGGATGGCGATGGTATTGCGGATGTGGAAGACAAATGTCCAAGCGTTAAAGGGGTGGCTTCGAATGATGGCTGTCCGTTAGAAGAGCCGAAGAAAGATACGGTCGTGGTGGCTGCTGCTGTTGCGGCTCCTGCTGCTGCTCCGGTTTTTGAGCCGGTTACGCCAGTGGCTCCGGTTGCTCCAGTTGCGGAGGCGGCGCCTGCTTCGGTAGCACCTGCCACTGTTGCACCTGTTGCTGCAGATTCTGCGGAGGCCGTTTTACCTGAACCGATGCCAGCGGATAGTCTATTCGAGTTGAATGTTTATTTCGCGACGGACAAAGCGCACGTAGGTGATGGCTCTCGCTGGAGATTAAATCGCATCATTCGTTTATTGCAGAAACACCCTGAAGTCCGCTTGAAGGTGGTAGGTCACACGGATGCGCGTGCTTCGATTGAACATAACGAAGCCCTTTCGAAGCGTCGTGTAGAGAATGTGAAGCATTATTTGATCAAGAATGGTATCGATCCTAAGCGATTGAAACCAGGTGAATGGAAGTCAGAATTTGAACCAATTGCTCCGAATACGTCCGACAAGAAAATGCAGTTGAATCGACGTGTGGAGGTGCGGATTTGGAAATAATTATTTAGTCCAAAAACTGCCCAAGGCAGTATTTTTGACAGAGATTGATTTTACGGTTACGTAGTTTTGATTGTTATTTCTCATTTATGATGAAATCGATACGATTAAAGTACTGTACAGATAACGGATGCACGTTCAAGTTTGTGAATCGTGCGATTCTTCAGGATTTCCAAATTTCGGAGAAGAAGGGAAAGATCGCTCTGGACCTTTCTTTAAAGACGGGGGAATCGGTTTCGCTTTTAGGTGGAGCGGAGACTATTGATGCATTTAATCATCGCTGGTCGCGCTTTGAGACTTCGGAAGAGATCTTTTTTGATCTCGCAGAGTTCGAAGTCATACGATAATTTAGAACACGGAGTTTAGAAACCCTTTGGCTAATGGCTGGAGGGTTTTTTCGTTTAAGTCGGCGGTCGGCGCGTTGCGCCTTAGTCGTCCTTCGGACTTAGTCGCGGCGGAGCCGCTTAGTCACCTTCGGTTTAGTCAATGAGTCGCCTGTGGCTTAGTCATCGCTTCGCGATTTAGTCGAAACGTGCATTAGGTTCTCCAATGGCATTATTATGTGATATAAAGCGCGAGGCAAGCAGAGAGCTTTTCAGGTTTTGACAGAAAGTGTCAATAGTCCAAAAGCGGAATTATTGGATTGCCATAAATGATAGAGCTTCATCAGGACTAAGAATAGCAAGGTCTTTAACAGCAAAGTCTTTCGGATTTCGTGTTACAATGGCATTAATTCCTGTTTGTCCTTTGGCAGAATAATATTGTATGGCATCTTCAAAATCTTTGAAGTCAGATCGCATTGCGCTAAGCAAAATGGTCTTTTTTGCATCCAAAATCTGGCAATCTTCTGATAGTAATTCTAATAAAGCAATTGTCTTTTTGTGTGATTTGTTTTCCCGTTGTAAAATATAGTAGATGTTGTTGTAGGATTTGGCTGAAATATAAAGTTTGATTTTCTTCTTAACAGCTAAGTCGAATAACGTTGTTGCCGATTCTGAAAAAGGCTTACGATCAGCCAGAAAGTCGATTAATACGTTCGTATCAATATAAAATTGTGGGATCATTTGGCGTATTTTTCAGCGATGGCATTTCCTAATTCTGATTTGTAATCAAAATCTGCGGGTAATTTGATCGACCCTCTTAGTTGTAACACTTTAGGAGAAAGAGCGTCCTCCATGGGACTTTTAGCGGCTAAAATTTTCAAATAATTTTCCACTACGTCTGAAAGACTTCTGCCTTGGTCTCTTGCATAAGCTTTGGCAGAATCAATTACGGACTCTTCTATGGTAAGTGTGAGCTTAGTTGTCATGATACACGTGTGTTTGTGATTATAATCATACGTGCAATATAGTTATTTCTACTAATATTCATTTATATTTACTTGATAAATAAAAACAAGACTATGATAAAAGTACACGGATATGGCGCGGTAAATCCGCAGGCGCCAGTGGCACCGATTGATTTTGAGCGACGCGATGTGGGTCCAAAAGACGTAAAAATCGACATCCTCTATTGCGGGGTTTGTCACTCGGATATTCACATGGTGCGCTCGGAGTGGGGTCCGTCTGTGTATCCGATTGTTCCAGGCCACGAAATTGTGGGAACGATCACTGAAGTTGGAGCTGAAGTAACGAAATTTAAAGTAGGTGATCTTGCCGGTGTGGGTGTTTTTGTGGACTCGTGCCGCGAATGTGCGTCCTGCAAGAAAGGCCAAGAGCAATACTGCGATGAGGAGATGACGCCTACCTATAATGGCTATTACCGCGATGGGGTGACGCAGACTTTTGGCGGATATTCATCCACTTATGTCATCGACGAAGCCTACACGTTGCATATTCCGTTTACGAAAGAACTCGAGCGCGTTGCTCCTCTTCTTTGTGCTGGTATCACTACGTATTCGCCATTGCGTTATGCAGGAGTGGGAAAAGGTCATAAAGTAGCAGTTTTAGGTTTGGGTGGTTTAGGCCACATGGCGGTGAAATTTGCGGCTTCTTTTGGCGCTGAAGTGACGATGTTAAGTACTTCTCCTTCGAAGGAGCAGGATGCCAAAGCCCTAGGCGCTCATCACTTCGCCCTATCAACTGATCCGGCTACGATGGATTCATTGAAAGGTTCGTTTGACTTTATTCTGAACACAGTGGCGGCGTCACATGATTTGAATAAGTTTTTAGGATTATTAAAAGTTGAAGGCAAGATGCTTTTAGTGGGTATTCCTCCAGAGGCGGCTCAAGTTTATGCGGCTACGTTGATTTCCAAAAGACGTTCCATCATCGGATCCATGATCGGTGGCATCGCCGAAACACAAGAAATGCTCGACTATTGCGCAGAACACAACATCCTTTCAGACGTCGAAATGATCAATATGAAAGATGTGAACGAGGCTTACGAGCGCGTGATCAAGTCGGATGTGAAGTATCGGTTTGTGATAGATATGAAGTCGCTGCGCGACTAGTCACGGCGAAGCCGTTTAGTCGGCGCTATGCGCCTTAGTCGTCCTACGGACTTAGTCACCTGCGGTTTAGTCATCGCTGCGCGATTTAGTCACGACTTTGTCGTTTAGTCAGAAGTGGCGATAGGAGTACGTAGTGGCGTTTTTAGTTGAAATAACTCGCAAAATATAAAAGTCGATTTTCAGGTATTGACAGATATGGTCAATATGTGAAAGTCGACTTTTTTGTTTAGTCAAACAGTGGTTTTGGATTTATGGGGCTATTTTACAAGATTAGAAAACAAATTCAGGTATTGACAAAATCTGTCAATACCTGAAAAGTCCTCTCAGTACCTCGAGAGTTATTTCACTAGATAGTGCCATTTGAGCCAACAGACGAACATTCACCCTCCAGACTCTTGACTAGTGACTGTCGACTAGCGACTGCGCGAAGCGCTCCTAGCTCTTTTTCCTCGGCTTCATCTTCAAGCTATCCGCCGGATAGGTTGCCTTTAACATCGCCATGGAAGACTTTGCCCAAGCAACGATTTTAGCGCGATCTGCTTCCGTTAATTTGGCATTACTATGTAAACCTAAATAGGTATAAGACGGCATCGGCATTTCGCCAGACTCTACCTGTTCTACTACCTCTTCTAATTTGTGGTTCTGAACCGCGATCGGCAGCTTCGTTAAAGAAGAAAAATTCAAATGTTTTTTCCCATCATTCACGTGGTGATCTAGCCAAAAACCTACCGGCTGAACTGAACTATACCAAGGGTAGGTGGATTTATTCGAGTGGCAATCGTTACACGCATTCTCTAACAAGACTTTAACGTCACCTGGGACTTCATACTTCGTTTGAATAGCGTAGGTGTTATCGTTCGAAAGGTTTTTCTCCGTAGGGACGAATTGGATGGCGATTAATACGACGATTAATCCAACGATGATTTTGTTCTTCATGATTAACAGGGTTTTTTTGGAATTGCAAGATATCAATTAATTGTCTCGAATTCTCCCTTTTCTAAGTTCTTACGGACGTTATTCGTCGCAAAAATCTTTCCATTCATCGAAATGTAGACTCCGGGTTCTAGAATTTGGAGGAATGCCAAAGCACTTCCCAGGTTAAACATCCCATCCGAGCTCCCAAATTTATAGGGAATCATAGCACCGGTGAGGACGATGGTTTTAGCTAAATTTTGGGCGGCTAAATACTGGGCTGTTTGAACCATCGTATCCGTCCCATGCGTAATTAAAATTCGATCAGCACCGGCAGATGCGCAGGCAAATGAAATCAGCTGGCGGTCTACGTCATTAAACTCTAAACTGTCTTTCATGAGCAAAGTATCGATGGAAACCGCGAGCCTGCTGCGGCCTTTTTCGAGCATCTCGGGAAGGTGCGTGTCTTTGAAAAAGAGCGCGCCATTTAGTTCGTTGTATTCCTTGTCAAAAGTCCCGCCGGTCACAAAGATTTGGATCATTTTATTTCCGTTGATAAGTGCTTGTTGTTTTCGTGCCATTTACGTCTGTAAAGTTAAACGTAAAAAGTCCAGAAGTGTTCCATGAATAGTTTACAGACCCTGTTTTTGTCCCAATTTTATAGGTCAAAATATAGCTAGAACTCGTAGGGGCACTAAAATCTGTAATTGTAGCGCCAGTTAAGGGTGTTAATGCAGGCCTAACCGAGGATGAAAAAGCCTGAGGTAAAATTTGATTTTCAGGCGCTGGAGTGGCAGGATCTAAGCTAACTTTTCCGCGCATGGCACCTATTACATAGGGATAATTAGTCGTACCGTGGTAATGGTAATTTCCTTTCCATTCGTGACCGTGATTGGAGTCGAGGGATTGTATGGAGGTTCCGTCAGCTTCTTTGGCCCCATAAACCGCGAAACCATCTAAGGCAAAGGCAATTGCTTTCAAGCCAGAAATAATGGATAAATGCAAGGGCGCGGCATGGTAATGGTAGTCATCACCACGACCGCAGTGGCCGCCCCATTGATCGAGTTCGCCTATGGCAAAAGAGTTTTCCCCGCGGTTATTCAGCGCATTAAAAATGGGAATTCCATTAACCGCTAGGGCAACGGCTCCTTTCATAAAATTATTCGTTGTGCTTAGGGGCGTGCTTGCATAAACAGGCTGCAAGGGAATAGACCAATGATTCGAGCCCGTATAGGGCTGAGGGATAGGGACTTGTTGTTGCCATGAAGTAATTCCGATCATCATATTGTGAGCGGGTAATCCGGTAGAATTTACATAGAAATAGGTCGCGTCAGAAGTCGTACTCAGTGCCGGTTTATAGGGGGCAAAAGCAGAGTCTATAAAACTAGCAGATGTTTTAGGAATGGCTGTAACGGGCGCGCTTGGAGAAACCGGAGTCACCTCTGTGGCTGTTTTACAAGCTAATGCAATAAAAGCCAGCATAAACGAGGAATAAGCGAGTCTTCTGAAGACTAAACGCACACGCAATTTTTCGATGAAAAGTAGCGTAAAAAAGCAGGCCAATAGCAGATAAAAATAGGGCAAATAGGAGATTGGTTTTTCTACGTCAATATCGCCATTGATTCGAGAACTGCGGTTGATTTTTAGGGTTGCAAATTTCTGATCTTGTAGGCTCAATTCCGCGATAGGAACGCGCACTTTCACTCCCTTAAATTGTTCTAAAATTAAATCCGTAGAAGTAGCCGAAGAAAAATTTCCAGAGACAGTTTCACCTGTTTTTAAATGCCAAATCCTTAGCACATCGTTTT
>CAILUB010000165.1 GCA_903837305.1 uncultured Cytophagaceae bacterium | reverse complement strand
TTTACCCGCTTCTGGGCCTTGATCGATAGCCGTGATGCAGGAAAGGGAATCGAAATAGGTGGCAGGGTTTTTCCACAAAAAATCACAAACCGGCAAAATCTGCTCCGCAGGCAAAGTCAATCGACTTAATTCCTCCTCCCAGTGGGATTCAAAACCAAATTCCGATTGCAAAAATGCTTGAATTGCTGCCAGTTCCATCCTATTTGTTTAAGGCTTCTAGTATACGTGTAGGGACCACAAGGGTCTCCTGACTAATCTTTTGTTGTAATTTAATGATGCCTCCTAAAAGTGCCTCGGGACGTGGAGGGCAACCCGGAACGTAGACGTCTACCGGAATAATTTTATCTACTCCCTTTACTACATGGTAGCCGTGTTCCCAATAAGGTCCGCCACAATTTGCACAAGAACCCATGGAAATCACATACCGCGGTTCTGGCATTTGTTCATACAGCCGGCGAATGCGATCTGCCATTTTAAAGGTCACGGTACCTGCCACAATCATCACGTCAGATTGACGCGGGGAAGGCCTTGGAAAAACCCCAAAACGATCTAAATCGTACCCAGACGCAAAGGCTTGCATCATTTCAATCGCGCAACACGCTAAACCAAAGCTCATGGGCCAAAGCGAACTCGCCCGAGCCCAATTAAATAAATCCTCCACATTGCTTAACACAAAGCCGTCGGATTCAAAATCTTGGTCTAAAAAACTCTTCATGTTTGGGGTTATTTTCGCAATCGTTCTGTAAATATACCTAAATTCACAAAATTTTTCGTGCATGTCAATGTTACCTTTTTTCGATACTGATTTAGCCAAACTCCGCGGGATGACCCCAGCGAAGCTAACGCTGCTACAGACCGAATTAGGGATGTTCACCTACGGGGATTTGATCCAATATTTTCCGTTCCGTTACGAGGACCGCACAGTGGTTCATTCCATCGCTTCCATTACGGAAGACATGGACCACGCCCAGTTTGTAGGCCGAATTCGTTTCAAAGAGAAAATAGGCGCAGGACACCGTCAACGCATCGTCGCACAAGTATGTGATGCGACAGGATGTATTGAAATCGTTTGGTTTCAGGGTGTCAAATGGCTCGAAAAGTCTTTGAATACAGGTGTCGACTACCTCTTTTATGGTAAGCCCACCAGCTTCAATGGCACGATTCAGATGACCCACCCAGAAATGGAGGTCTACAAAGGGGAGCAGGCATCGGGAAAGTATTTCCAACCCGTTTATCCTTTGACGGAGAAGCTTCGCAAGAAATACATCGACAGCAAAGCGATAGCTACCCTACAAAAAAACTTACTAGAAATTGCGTTTCCTTACATAAGAGAGACTTTGCCGGGGGATGTAACCTCTCAGTTTAAGTTAATTTCCAAGCAGGAGGCTTTATACCATATTCATTTACCCCAAAGCGAAACGTGGCTTCACCAGGCTCGCCGCAGGTTGAAATTCGAGGAGCTCTTTTATAATCAATTGCGCTTGATTAAGCAGAATTTGATTCGAAAAGTCGCTTTCCCGGGACAAGTCTTCTCTTCAGCAGCGTTATTAACGACGTTCTACCAAGAGCATATGCCTTTCGAATTAACCAATGCTCAGAAGCAGGTGATACGCGAGATTTTTGCCGATATGCGGTCTGGAAAGCAGATGAATCGATTGCTACAAGGAGATGTAGGGTCTGGAAAGACGATTGTGGCCTTTATTTCCATGCTTTTGGCGATTGATAATGGGACGCAAGCCTGTTTGATGGCACCTACAGAGATTTTAGCAGATCAACATTACCAAGGTTTAAAGCAGTTTGCCGATTTATTGGGCATCACGATTGCGAAGCTGACCGGGTCTGTCAAGAAGAAAGACCGCGTGGGATTACATGAGGATTTGCAGTCTGGGAAATTACAGATTTTGGTGGGCACACATGCTTTATTCGAGGATTCTGTACAGTTCAAGAACCTGGGAATGTGTATTATTGATGAGCAGCACCGGTTTGGGGTGGCGCAGCGGGCGAAGCTTTGGGACAAAAACAAAACGTTCCATCCCCACATTTTAGTCATGACGGCGACACCGATTCCGCGGACTTTAGCTATGACGCTTTATGGAGATTTAGATATTTCGATAATTAACGAATTACCCGTGGGGCGCAAGCCTATTCAGACCACACATCGCTACGACAGTCACCGATTACAAGTATTTGGCTTTATTCAAAACGAGTTAAGCAAAGGCCGACAGATCTACATTGTCTATCCGCTGATCGAAGAATCCGAGAAAATGGACTTCAAGGACTTAATGGATGGTTACGAAAGTATTTCGCGGGCATTCCCGGAGGTGCCTTTGGGAATCTTGCACGGCAAAATGAAACCTGCTGATAAGGATATAGAGATGGCTCGTTTCGTGAAAAACGAGACAAAAATTATGGTAGCCACCACCGTGATCGAGGTAGGCGTAAATGTGCCTAACGCCTCCATTATGATCATCGAAAGCGCGGAAAGATTTGGCTTATCGCAATTACACCAGCTCAGAGGTCGGGTGGGTCGAGGAGCAGAACAAAGTTATTGCATCTTGATGACCGGCTATAAAATCAGCGCAGACACCAAAAAGCGGATCGAAACGATGGTTAAAACCAATAATGGATTCGAGATCGCCGAGGTAGATTTGCAATTGCGTGGTCCAGGAGACATTTCCGGCACCCGCCAAAGCGGTGCCATCGACTTGATGATCGCTGACCTGGCTAAAGATGGCGAAATACTAAAAGTAGCCCGGGAAACAGCCCAAAAAATCTTAGAGGAGGATCCTAATCTTGAAAAGCCTGGTTATCAAATGATCCGGGAACAAGTCCGTTCCCAGCGAAAAGACACGACCAACTGGGCAAGAATTTCTTAATTCAAATTAGGATCGTCTGGATAGGTGGAGAGTACTCTGAAATCACCGCCTTTGGCATACATAATCTTACGCCATAAACGCTCATGCGTCTCATCAAACACTAATTTATCATTCCCCGGATGCAAAATCCAAGCATTCGACTTCACCTCGCGCTCCAGCTGACCCGCTCCCCAACCCGAATAGCCAATAAAGAATTTAATTTCATCAAATCCGATCTCCCCAGCCACCACTTTATCGATAGCCACTTCGAAACTTCCGGACCAATAAATTCCTGGCCCTATCAACACCCCATCCGGAATTAAATCAGGCCTGCGGTGTACAAACTGCATAATCGTAGGATCCACCGGCCCTCCTGAATACAAAGGAACATCCTCCAGCACCTTCTCATCCACAAAAGAATCGAACACAATTTCTTGTTTATTATTCAGCACCAAACCGAAAGAATGTGCATTCGTGTGCTCGCAAAGCAAAATCACCGAACGATGAAAAGAGGGGTCCTCTAAGAAGGGCTCGGCTAACAAAAGCATGCCGGGTTCTAAATCCTCCACAGAATAATTCGGGTGCATAGCGCAGAAATTAGTAATTTTAAGAGATGATCACTCAGCTCTTCCTTTCTTTAGGCGGCAATCTAGGAAATACCCGGGAAATTTTCGAGGGGGCCTACCCGCTAATTGAAAAAAAAATAGGAAAAATTTCGGTTTACTCCTCCATTTACCAAACCGAAGCCTGGGGACCCATCCCACAAGCTGACTTCTTAAATCAAGTTTTATTAGTGAGTACTGGGCTGCAACCTCAAGCTTGTTTAGGAGAATTACTTGCCATCGAACGGGAGTTTGGAAGAGAGCGGAAAGAACGCTGGGGACCGCGAACGCTTGATTTAGATATTTTATTTTATGGGGATATGATCATCGCAGAATCCGATTTAAGTATTCCACATCCGCGTATCGCTGAACGTAAGTTTATTCTAGCTCCGCTGGCAGAGATAGCACCCTCTTTTACATACCCTGCTTCGAACAAAACTATGCTAGCCTTATTAGAAGAATGCGAAGATAGCAGCCAGGTTAATCGTTCTGTTTAGGAAATTTCCAACTTTTCGAGGTAATGCGTTCATAGAACTTTTCGTACAGGGGCAAGATCTTTACGATATCAAATTCCTGCGCACGTTTCAGGGCATTCGCCTTCATTTGATCATGCAATAAAGGGTCAGATAGCATTTTAATGGCATTAGCCGCCATATCTTCCACATCACCTACTTCACTTACGTAACCAGTTACTCCGTGAATATTTACTTCTGGAATACCGCCGGCATTGGATGAAATAATAGGTACTTCGCAGGCCATCGCTTCTAAGGCAGCTAGACCGAAACTTTCTTTTTCAGAGGTGAGTAAAAATAGATCCGCTAAAGACAAAGCCTCCTCAATCCCGTCCATCTTCCCTAAGAAACGGACATCGCATTGCACCTCCAGTTCACGACATAAAACTTCAATTCCTGAACGTTCCGGACCATCTCCTATCAAAACCAATTTTGCAGGAATCTTTTTGCGCACTAGCGCAAAAACGCGGACGATATCCTCAATACGCTTCACCTTCCGAAAATTTGAGGTGTGCATTAACAGCTTCTCCCCATTCGGACAAAGGGATTTCTTAAAGTGCTCGTGTGGGCGTTTTTGGAAACGCTGTAAATCAATGAAATTAGGAATTACCTCAATGTGACTTAAAATCTCGAACTCATCGTAGGTATCATTCTTTAAACTCTCTGAAACCGCCGTCACGCCATCCGATTCATTAATAGAAAACGTAACCACCGGTTCGAAAGACGGATCACGACCCACTAAGGTGATATCTGTTCCGTGAAGGGTAGTAATAACCGGCACGTGAATGCCCTTGTATTTTAAAATTTGCTTCGCTAAATAGGCAGCCGAAGCATGTGGAATTGCGTAATGCACGTGGATTAAATCCAACTTCTCATTGATGGTCACATCCACCATTTTACTGGCTAAGGCTGACTCATAAGGCAGGTATTCGAATAAGGGATAAGAAGCTACAGAAACTTCGTGGTAGAAGATATTCTCCGAAAAAATATCCAATCGAGGGGGCTGTGTATAAGTGATAAAGTGTACTTCGTGACCAGCCAATGCTAATGC
The DNA here is from genome assembly GCA_903837305.1 of uncultured Cytophagaceae bacterium. Lineage (GTDB taxonomy): Bacteria > Bacteroidota > Bacteroidia > Cytophagales > Spirosomataceae > Aquirufa. The sequence continues at coordinate 1,255 of CAILUB010000165.1, read as the reverse complement.
TTTGCCCAATTCGGTCGCCACCACACCACTTCCGCCATACGTCGGATAACAAACGATCCCTATTTTCATGCCTTAAATTTAGCTGAAAGAATGTAAATTTGTGTTAAACAACTGATAACCTTTGAAAAATCTCGTCTTATTTGCGTCTGGTTCGGGTTCTAATGCCGAAAAAATCATCGAACATTTCAAAGGTTCCGATCAGGTTCGAATCACCCACATTTACTGTAATAACCCTTCAGCGGGGATTATTCAGCGAGCAGAGCGATTAGGTGTGCCGTGCCGCGTTTTTGACAGAGAATCCTATAAGAACGGAACGGTGTTAAAAGAAGTTCAATCTTTACGGACGGATTGGATTATTTTAGCCGGATTTTTATGGTTGATACCAGCTGATTTCGTCAAGGCCTTCCCGCAAAGAATCGTGAATATTCACCCGGCCTTATTGCCGAAATTTGGTGGAAAAGGGATGTATGGCCATTTTGTTCACGAGGCGGTGGTGGCTGCAGGCGAAAAAGAATCAGGAATTACGATTCATTATGTGAACGAGCATTATGACGAAGGTGCGACAATCTTCCAGAGTTCGTTCCCCGTTTTACCGAGTGATACTCCGGAAGATGTCGCTAAAAAAGGTCAGGTTTTAGAACACCGGGATTTCCCTAAGGTGATCGAATCGCTTGTTTTACCAGCCTCCTCCTAATACGCGATTTGCATAATTCTGTTTAGCGGTTAAAGCACTTATTCAGCAATCGGATTAAGTCTACTTAGTTTGGTATCCCACCATGTTGTTTGTATGAGTTGTTTTTCTTTTTCACGGTGTCAACCCATTCCACACTGGGCGATTTTTGTTGATACTTGGGTGTTTGAGTTGAAGGCTTGATTTCTTTTTCCTCAACTGTACGCTGCAAATTTACTTTTTCAGTTAAAGTCGGATTTATCTGATTCTTATAGCTTTTGCTTTGGCTGTAGCCTAAAAAAATGATACAGATAAACATAGACGTAAAAACGCATGTTTTCATAACGAAATAATTTACCTGTGCGTGATGCACAGATGACAAGAAAGTTGATGACTTTGTTTCAATAAAGCAGGCAGGAACTTAGGCCAGCCGGGGAGGGGGACTCACTTGCTCAAGGAGCACGTTTAATTCAGACTCATAGGTAGGAGGCAGGTCTCTAGAACTAAATAAGCGACCTATTTTAATTTGTTCAATGAATAGAGCACTTTCATCACTCGCAAAAAAATCGTCAGGAACATCTTCTT
>CAILUB010000164.1 GCA_903837305.1 uncultured Cytophagaceae bacterium | reverse complement strand
GCGCATCACTAGCTTGTTTCGCCATTTTCGTTTTTTATCTAAAAATTTAAGGGGCAATCGACTATATTTGTTTTATCGTTTGGCCTATACAAAAATAGAAAATTGCCTCTAATTTTTTATACAAACAATTGATAATAAATTATGCTTTGGCATGAAAAATCAGACTCTTGTTATTTTTCTATTCTTGTGTTCTTTCTGGAGCCTTTCTGCTCAGGAAAATAATGCCCTAATAGCAGGAGAAAATCTAAAATACAGAATACACTTAGGGTTTATTAATGCAGCCGAGGCTACCATAAAAAGTAGCCCTGCAATTACTAAAATGGGAGACCGAACCGTTCGAAAAGTAGAAATAGAGGGTGAAACAACTGGAGTACTTGAATTATTTAGTCCTTTAAGAGACTATTGGTCTGCACAGATCGATACAGAGACTATGCTCCCGTTGAAAACTGAAATGCGCAAACGAGAAGGGCGCTACCGAAAGGAAGAAACTGTTCTATATCAAATGGATAAAGGTTTTGCTAAAATCACCTCCCCACAAAATAAACCCGTCAACAGCACAATAGCAGGGTCTAAAGACCTATTAGATCTAATTTCGGCCTATTATTTTTTACGCAGTAAACCCGTTTCAGACAAGAAACCAGGTTCCCGATGGTCAGCACAAGTTTTAGTAGATAGTAAAATTTACGAATTGGTCTTAGTCGTTCGATCTAAGGAAACTATTAACACAGAGGCTGGTAAAAAAGCAAGCATCAAAACGAATATTCTTTTGCCTAAAAATGATATGTTCAAAGAGGAAGATGCTATCAGACTTTGGATAAGTGATGACGAGTATCAGGTTCCCTTAAAAATACAGGTCAACTTGAAGATCGGATTTTTAACGATCGACTTAATTGATTACAGCATACAAGGGAGGAAAATCTATTTTCCTAAAGCTTCTTTGTAGGCAGCTAATACTCTAACACGGGCAAATTCGTGATTGACAATAGGTGCTGGATAAGTCAATTCTTGTAGTTCAGGCACCCATTTTTTAATATAGGCCAAAGAGTGATCGAATTTTTGTGTTTGCAATGTCGGATTGAATACACGGAAATAGGGAGCTGCATCACAGCCAGATCCGGCTGCCCATTGCCAGCCTCCATTATTCGCTGAAAAATCGAAATCTAAAAGTTTAGCCGCAAAATAGGCTTCTCCCCAGCGCCAATCAATCAATAAGTGCTTAACTAGAAAACTAGCTACCACCATACGTACCCGATTGTGCATAAATCCAGTGGCATTCAATTCCCGCATCCCTGCATCCACAATCGGATATCCAGTCTTTCCTTCGCACCAGGCCTTGAATTCCTCCTCATTATTACGCCACTTCATACGATCATATTCCTTTCTAAAAGAATGCCCCTCTCCTACATGTGGAAAATGATGCACGATATTGAAATAAAAATCACGCCAAATCAACTCATTTAACCACACCTCCGACTTACCTACTGCTTGGCGAACTAAAGAGCGAATCGAAATGGTACCGAATCGAAGATGCACCGAGAGTCTTGATGTACCTGGTTTGGCAGGAAAATCACGGTCCTGAGCATAGGCTTTAATTAATTCATCTTGCACCACAGCTGGAGGAAAGTCTAGGCCAGATGGCTGAAATCCAATATCTGATAAAGTAGGAATTGTAAAAATGTCAGATACATAATGGGTACTATCAGCGGAGGGGAAATTAGGTAAAACGCTCTCGGCTAATAAAGCCTTCCACTTACGAGAATAGGGTGTAAAAACAGTGTAAGGTGTACCCGCACCGGACAAAACTTCGTCCTTCTCAAAGACAACCTGATCCTTAAAAGTTCTGAATTCTACACCCTTTTTCTTAGCTAAATCGCTGACAGCTGCGTCGCGATCTAAGCCATAGCGCTCATAATCGTGGTTTGCATAGATGCGAATGACATCCCATTCTGCTAACAACTCTTTGAATATATCGATGGGATTACCCTTTTTGACACATAGATGACCACCAATAGCCTTATTAATGCGCGAAATAGATTGATGAATAAACTCCACCCGACCGTCCATTGTAGAGGGAAGGCGATCTAGAATGTTCGTATCAAAAATAAAGAGAGGAAGAACAGGCTCTGCAGCGGATAAAGCTTGGAATAATCCATGATTGTCCTCTATCCTCAAATCGCGCCTAAACCAAAATATGGAAACTTTTTTCATCCTCTATGTATCATAAAGGGGTAAACTACACAGATTCTAGATTGTTTCAAAAATTTACCTTGACAAGCCCCCCTTCAATATGGTATATTTGTAAATTATAAAAATTCAACCCCTCTGAGAATGAAATTATCTGAATTCAGATTTGATTTACCCCAAAACTTAATTGCCCTTAACCCTACCGAGAATCGCGAAGATGCGCGTATGATGGTGGTTAATCGTAAGAACAAGACAATTGAACATAAGAAATTCACTGATATCATTGACTATTTTGGCGAAGGCGATGTCTTGGTTACGAATAATACTAAGGTTTTTCCTGCACGTCTTTATGGTAACAAGGAAAAAACAGGTGCTCAAATCGAGGTATTTTTATTAAGAGAATTAAATAGAGAACACCGTCTTTGGGACGTATTAGTAGATCCAGCACGTAAAATTCGTGTGGGGAATAAATTGTATTTTGGTGATTCTGACCTAGTAGCAGAGGTTATCGACAATACAACCTCTCGTGGACGCACCATTCGTTTCCTTTATGATGGAGATCACGATGCCTTGATGCAAACGATCCACGAATTAGGAGAAACACCACTTCCAGATGAGATTCGTTTCAAAAGAGCAGCGACAGAAGATGATCGCGAGCGTTTCCAAACCATTTATGCAGAGCATGTTGGTGCTGTTGCAGCTCCTACCGCTGGATTACACTTCTCTAAGATTATCATGAAGCGCATGGAATTAAATGGCGCTCAATTCACTCCTATCACTTTACACGTAGGGTTAGGTACTTTCCGCCAGGTCGATGTAGAGGATTTGACTAAACACAAAACAGATTCTGAGCACTTTATGATCAATGAGTCAACTTGTGGTTATGTGAATGAGGCAATCGATAATAAAAAACAAGTTTTAGCCGTTGGAACGACTGTAATGAAGGCTTTGGAATCATCCGTTTCAGCGAGTGGGCACTTAAAACCAATTAATAGCTGGACAGATAAATTCATCTTCCCTCCATACGAATTTAAAATCCCTACCGCTTTATTAACGAATTTCCACCTACCTGAGTCGATTTTATTAATGATGGCGTCGGCATTTGGTGGTCATGAGCTGATAACAGAAGCCTACAAACAAGCGATAAAGGAGAAATACCGTTTCTTCTCGTATGGTGATGTGATGTTAATTATCTAATCGAATAAATCGGGTTTGCTTTGAAAAAATATGCCATTATTGTCGCAGGGGGCTCCGGCCAGCGTATGCAAAGTACGGTCCCTAAGCAATTTTTGCTTTTGCAGGGCAAACCCATTTTATATCATACACTCAAGGCATTTTATGAGGCAGATGCTTCTACTGAATTATTAATCGTGTTGCCAGCGGATCAATTTAATACCTGGGAATCACTGATTTCAAACCTGCCCACTATACCACATCGATTAGTAGCTGGAGGGAATTCTAGATTCCAAAGTAGCCAAAATGCGATTCAGACCTTGACAGAGGACGGATTAGTAGCTATTCACGATGGAGTAAGACCCTTGATTGAGCCCACATTGATTTCTACTAGTTTCCATGAAGCTGCTCAGAATGGAAATGCAGTACTAGCGGTAGCTTCGAAAGATTCGGTTCGTTTTTATTCCGCTGAAAAAGAACGTTTCGAGCACTTAAATAGAGAGACAATACGTTTGATACAAACACCCCAAATCTTCTCTGTGAAAGATCTAAAAGAAGCATTCAAACAGGAATATTCGCATGATTTCACGGATGATGCGCGAGTGGTAGAAGCTTTAGGCATACACATAAACCTAGTAGAAGGATCTTATATAAATATCAAAATCACTACACCAGAGGATTTATTATTAGCGGAGGTCTTACTAAAATAATCTATGAAAAACGCTTGGAATTGGATTGGTAAAAGTATCCTTCACTATAAATTTCCATTATTGGGATTTATATTGGTGTTAACGATTGGCCTGGGGTTTAAAGCAAGCCAAATCCAACTCAGCTACGAACTCGCCAAGATTCTTCCTGCCTCCGATGAGCGCTTTCAACTCTACGAAGGATTTAAAAAGAAATACGGCGAGGATGGGGCGGTAATGGTGATTGCAGTTGAAAATTCCCAAATTTTTAGTCCCGCTGAGTTTGAAGCTTGGCGCGATCTGAGCAATGAGGTTAAGAAGCAAGCTGGCATCAAAAACGTACTTTCTCTCGCTACGCTTCCAGAATTATACATCGATTCGTTAGAGAAGAAATTCAAGACGCGAATGGTGTTGGATAGTACAAAAACATTAAATGAGAGCAATCTAGCTGATTTTAAATCCAAATTAGACCATTTACCCATCTACAAAAACTTCCTTTACACGGAAGATTTGAAAACGCATTTGCTGTTGATTACGTTGGATCAAAAAGTCATTAACGACAAAGGACGTATCACTTTGGTAAAAAACATCAAAGCTTTAGGCGAACAATACCAAGCGAAAATGAAGCATACGGTACACATGACGGGCATGCCTTTCATTCGTACAGAATATACGTCGCAGGTTACGAAAGAATTAAGCCTATTCTTAGGCTTGGCCATTTTAGTGACATCGCTCATCTTGTTGTTCTTCTTCCGATCTCTACAGGTTGTCTTCTTTGCCAACATCGTGGTTCTAGTAGGCATTTTGGCCTCATTAGCCACGATTGTTTTCTTTGGATTTAAGATTACACTATTATCTGGTTTGATCCCGCCTTTGATTGTCGTCATCGGTATACCGAATGTGATTTTCCTATTGAATAAATACCACGAGACCTATCTTGCTGGGAAATCAAAAGAAGAATCCTTGATTGAAAGTGCGTCTAAAGTGGGTAGAACGTTGTTTTTAGCTAATTTAACCACTTCAATCGGCTTTGGTGTATTCGCCTTTACGGGTTCCGCTTTATTAGTCGAATTTGGGATTGTGGCCGCGTTGAATGTGATGATCACCTTCTTCGTTTCGCTGGTATTGATTCCTATATTCTTTAGTTTCTTGGCTCCCCCTCAGCAGAAAGATTTAGCGCATTTTGAGTCGGTGAGAGTGAATAAATTCTTAAACAGGGTTGATATTTGGGTACTGCACCACCGGAAATTTATTTATAGTTTCATTTCGATCGTGTTGGTTATCTCTTTCTATGGCTTGAGTAAAATTCAGGCTGTGGGTTATATCGTAGATGATTTACCACGCGATAATGCCATCTATACCGATTTAAAGTTTGTAGAAGATCGATTTAAGGGCGTAATGCCTTTTGAAGTAAATATTGATGCATTTGAGAAAGGAAGAGCATTGACGCCAGAGCTTTTGGCCAAAATAAAAAGAACCGAAAAATTAGTAGCTAAGTATCCTGAATTCACTCAAGGTCTTTCGATTTTAACTGCCACTAAATACCTATACCAGGTGTATCGTGGGGGTGACCCGAAGTATTTTACCTTGCCAGGAATCGACGAACTAGCTAAACTAAAGGACTTCCAATCAAGCCTTGATGGCAAAAACAATAATCTATTTGCTGGATTCATTGATAAAGACAAACGTTTCACACGTATTAGTTTCCAAATGCAAGACGCAGGAACCGTTCGAACGAAACAATTATTCGACGAAATTCAGCCTAAAATTGATAGCATTTTTAGAACCGATATTGAATCGGGAGAATTACTGCCTGTAGGTAATAAACGAGGGTATCAAGCTGATGTGACAGGCAATTCTGTCATCTATGCTTTCCAAACTGAATACTTACAAGTCAACCTAATCGAGAGTACGATTACGGCTATCATCTTGATTTGTATTTTGATGGCGCTCCTATTCCGTTCCTGGAAAATGGTGTTAATCTCTACCCTACCTAGCTTAATTCCATTGATTATAACGGCTGGATTGATGGGCTATTTTGGCATTGCCTTAAAGCCTAGTACCATATTAATCTTCTCCATCGCCTTCGGAATTTCTAGTGATGGTACCATCTATTTCTTAACTCGTTACAAGGAGGAATGGGCTAAAAACAATCAAAATGTGCAAAAAGCAGTACAAACAACCATTCTAAAAACGGGGGTTTCTATGTTCTATACAGCGATGATTCTGTTTTTTGGCTTCTTTATCTTTACGGCATCTACTTTTAAAGGTACGCAAGCCCTAGGGATATTGGTTTCAGTTACCTTGTTGATGGCCATGATTTGCAACCTAATCCTATTACCAGCTTTCTTATTAGGTCTTAATAAAAAGGAAATTGCCACCATTTTAGAAGAAGATTTGTAAATGACCGCAAGAAAACCGTCTCTTTACACTTTATCCTTCTTTTTGCTTTGCTTGAGTAACTTTCTGTTTTCTGCTAGCTTCTCGATGATCATTCCGGAGTTACCGGATTATTTAGCAAGTCTAGGGGGTAAAGAATACATCGGGTACACGATTGCTTTATTCACACTTGCGGCAGGTTTCTCACGTCCCTTTTCTGGTAAATTGACTGACCATGTTGGCCGAATTCCCATTATGGCTTTTGGATCCCTTGTTTGCTTCATATGTGGAGGACTTTATCCTTTATTACATACAGTTCAGGGTTTTTTATTCCTACGCTTCCTACACGGAATGTCTACGGGTACAAAACCCACAGCTACGGCAGCCTATGTTGCAGATATAATACCCGAGGACCGCAGAGGAGAAGCACAAGGTAGCTTGGGCATCTTTACAGCGACAGGAATGTCCATTGGACCTGCCATTGGTAGCTTTTTAGCTGCGCACTATGGCTCAGACCAAATGTTTTACATCTCCTCCGTCTTTGCCCTAGCATCCATTCTTATTCTAAGTCGAATGAAGGAGACCTTGCCCAAAGCCATGAAATCACGCTTCAGTCTCTCCCTCTTTCGCATTGGATGGAAGGACGTATTTGAACCCAAAGTGATTCCAGTATTTTGGGTTATGTTGTTCGTTTCCTTTTCAGCCGGTGCCATGATCACCTTAATTCCAGATGCCTCTAAAGTAGTAGGATGGACAAATAAGGGCTTGTATTTCACTATTTATACTGTTTCTTCGATTGTTATTCGGATCTTTTTTTCCAAAGCCTCTGATCAATATGGACGAATTCCGGTATTGATTTTTGGCTGCTTTATGTTAAGCCTATCGATGTTTTTATTGGTATTTACAGCGAATTCTTATCTATTTATTGCCTCAGCGATCATTTATGGAATCGCTTGGGGATTCAATACTCCTACTTTAGCCGCCTGGACAAATGACTTAGGCGACAAAAACCACATGGGACGCGCAATGGCCACGATGTATATCGCATTAGAGGCTGGCATCGGCATTGGAGCTTATGTATCTGGTGAAATTTACCAAGGTGTTGCAAGTCAAATTCCGATACCTTTTTTACTGGCAGCTTTGTTATCTTTGCTTGCGTTTTTACTACTGTGGACGAAAAAAAGAAATTGGACCTATGGAATTTAGTGAATACCTATCCCAAAAAAACATCTGCTCCGCCTCTTTTTCTGCGGCAGAACCTGACCTATTTAAAACTTGGTCTGACGCCTATAATCTTTTGCATCCAGCCAGTTTCACCGAACAAAATAAGTTCATCATCAATAAAATAAGAAGAAAATATACCTTAAAAAAGGAGTAATCTTTCGCAATTACTGTCTTTAATTTAGTAAATAACCGGAAAAACGTTGCACTATTTAAATAATTGATTCAGTCAATTATTTGAAATGTACTAAATCCGGAAATTTGTAAAAATTAATAACAAAGACAATGCCAGAAAGCAATTTACAAACACTCTTCCCTGTTGCTGGGGAAATCCCTAAAGAATTCGATCTTACGCAACCTATTGAACAAAAAGAATATTTGGTCAATGGCGAGATGCGTCAATGGAAAGGCAAGACGCAAGACGTTTGGTCTCCTATCTACGTGAAAACAGACAAAGGTTTCGAGCAAAAACGTATTGGTTCCTATCCTATCACGGATGCAGCAGATGCCATGGAAGTTTTGTATGCTGGCGTAAAGGCTTATTCAAATGGCCGTGGCGAATGGCCATCTATGACAGTTGCTCAACGAATCGAATGTGTAGAGAAATTCACGCAGAAAATGATTCAAAAGCGCGACGAAGTAGTTAAACTATTAATGTGGGAGATTGGTAAATCACTAGGTGATTCTCAAAAAGAATTCGACCGTACCGTTCAGTACATTTATGATACCATCGGTGCTTTGAAAGATATCGATCGTAACTCCTCTACATTCTTAATCGAAGAAGGAATTATCGGTCAAGTAAGACGCTCACCTTTAGGCGTGGTACTTTGTATGGGACCATTCAACTACCCGTTGAATGAAACCTTTACAACGCTAATCCCAGCTTTAATTATGGGTAATATCGTCTTATTCAAACCACCGAAACACGGTACATTATTACACTACCCATTATTAGAAGCATTCAAGGATTCATTCCCAGCAGGTGTCATTAACACATTGTATGGTCGTGGAAATTCGATCATTCCTCAATTAATGGAATCAGGAAAAATCGATGTATTGACTTTAATTGGATCATCTAAAGTAGCTGATAAATTAAAGAAGATGCACCCGAAAGTTAACCGTTTACGCGCCATTTTAGGCTTAGATGCTAAGAATGCAGCGATCGTAACGGAAAGTGCTGACTTAGATTCTGCCATTAACGAGTGTCTTTTAGGTTCTCTTTCATTCAACGGACAACGTTGTACAGCGGTAAAAATCATCTTTGTACATAAATCGCTTGCTGATAAATTCAACGAAGGATTAGCGAAGAAAATTGAAGCACTAAAATTAGGCATGATGTGGGAACCAGGTGTTCAAATCACACCACTTCCTGAACCGAATAAGCCAGCTTATTTAACTGAATTGATTGAAGATGCGAAGCTGCACGGTGCTAAAGTGATGAACGAACACGGTGGCGAGAACTTCAAATCTATCTTCTTCCCAGCCTTATTGTATCCAGTAACAAGTAAGATGAAGGTTTGGCATGAAGAGCAATTTGGTCCTGTAGTTCCAGTAGTTCCATTCGAAAGCTTAGATGAGCCAATCGATTATATCCACGAATCGTCTCATGGACAGCAAGTGGCGATCTTCGGTACGGATGTAAACCAAATCTCCGAATTAATCGATGCGACAGTGAACCAAGTTTCCCGTGTGAACATTAATGCACAATGCCAGCGTGGACCGGATTCGTTCCCTTTCACAGGCCGTAAGGATTCTGCAGAAGGTACACTTTCAGTTACAGCAGCTTTACGCTCCTTCTCTATTCGTACGGTGGTAGCGACAAAAGCGACTCAATCGAATAAAGATATCGTAAACGCGATCGTGGAGAACCAGCAATCGAATTTCTTATCGACGCGGTTTATCTTGTAAGTTGATATTGATTCATAAAAAAAGGCCAGCGCTTTCGTGCTGGCCTTTTTTATTTGTTTCTTTTTAGAGAGCGGCTCTTTGCGCTTTCACAGATGGGTCAGTAATGAACTCATCATAAGTCATTAACTTATCTAATTGGCCTTTAGAACCGATTTCAATGACCCGATTCGCCACTGTATCTGTCAACTGGTGATCATGGCAAGTGAAAAGCATCGTTCCTGGAAACTCAATCATCCCATTATTCAAGGCGGTGATGGATTCTAAGTCCAAGTGATTTGTAGGCTCGTCAAATAAGAGCACGTTCGCACCTGACAACATCATGCGAGAGAACATACAACGTTGTTTTTCACCTCCAGATATAACTGTACATTTTTTCAAGGCCTCATCTCCTGAGAATAACATTCGGCCTAAGAAGCCACGGATGAAGCTTTCATCTTTCTCTACGGAGTATTGACGTAACCAATCCACAAGATTCATTGAATCATCTTGGAAGTATTTGGCATTATCATTAGGCAAATACGTCTGAGTCGTGGTTACTCCCCAAGTAAATTCTCCCGTGAAGTTCGTGTTTTCACCTGCTAGAATGTCTAATAAGGCAGTGATTGCCAAAGAATCCTTCGCTAAAAGGGCTACTTTATCCCCTTTATTAATAGTGAAGGAAAGATTTGTGAATAAAGGCGTTCCATCGTCAGTTTTCGCCGAAAGGTTGACAACACTTAACAATTGATCACCTGCTTCGCGCTCTGGCTTGAAATTAATGAAAGGATATTTACGAGAAGAGGGCTTGATATCATCTACTTGTAATTTATCTAACATTTTTTGACGAGATGTCGCTTGTTTCGACTTCGCCACATTCGCTGAGAAACGGCGGATAAACTCTTCTAATTCTTTCCGTTTTTAGTCGGTCTTTTTATTCTGATCCGTACGTTGACGTGCGGCTAATTGTGATGATTCATACCAGAATGTATAGGTACCACCGTATAATTGAATTTTGCCAAAATCTAAGTCAGCAATGTGCGTACACACATTATCTAAGAAGTGACGATCGTGAGATACCACAATAACCGTATTCTTGAAGTTCATTAAATAGCCCTCTAACCATAAAATGGAATCGATATCCAAGTTATTCGTAGGCTCATCTAATAATAAAATATCTGGGTTACCAAATAAAGCTTGTGCTAGTAATACCTTCACTTTATCAGATCCATTCAAATCCTTCAATAAGGTATAATGCAAATCTGCTGAAATCCCTAAGCCACCTAGCAATGAACCTGCTTCTGACTCTGCTTCCCATCCATTTAATTCAGCAAAT
>CAILUB010000163.1 GCA_903837305.1 uncultured Cytophagaceae bacterium | reverse complement strand
CTGGAAAATACTCATCAACTCCATAAACTGATGAAATCGATCTAAATGTTGCAATTTCTTCAAGCGAATACCTGCGATTCGCTTCGTCTCTCCCGTAAAGGCGAGTCCCGTCTTCGCACGTTCCATTAATTCTACCACCTTTTTTAGTTCCGGAATTCGGATCAAGCCACTTTCGAAATAGGTCTCCGGGAATTGAATCACAACCGTCTCCACGGTTGCCTTTACGCCATAATCAAAATTCAAGTGGGGAATGTAGGATCCGATTAAGGCCAAATCACATCCCTCATAAGTCGAAATATGTTCTCCAATGTGCCGGATTCCTTTGTCCGCCTCCACATACACTAATTAAATTTCAGGATGGAAATGCCAATAGAAAACTTCGTTCAATTTAGGCGTTAATAAGAACCTAAAGGAACTATCATTATCCGGGTGAATTTGCTCTAGATTCAATTTCATTTGCCTAAAATAGCTAAATATCGAATAATCATATCAATACAGTACAAATAATTATCAATAGAGCAGAAAAAAAGGTGACTTACAGAATCTACCTTTGGAACATAAACAAGAACCTATGAAAACTGATATCCCTAACAACGGCCACTACGATATTCCGGGCAATCCATCCACTGCTAAAAGTAGTACGATCAAATTAAATGACCGTTCAAACGGCGAACCACTGCGCGTATTAAGCGAAGAAGATTGGGCCTTTTGGATACACAATGGCTATGTGGTAATTAAGCAAGCCGTTTCGCGTGAACAAGCCTTAAAAACAGCCGCATTTTTATATGAGTTTGAGGAAAAAGATCCCAATGATCCATCTACTTGGTATACCGCACCACGCGCTGAAATGAAAATGAAGGAGCTCGCAAACACCGGAATGGTAGAATGTTATAATAGCCAATTGCAATGGGATAATCGGTCGACGCAGCGGGTATGCGATGCATTTGCGGATATTTGGGGTACCGAGAAATTATGGGTAACCATCGATAGAGCGAATTTGAATTTCCCTATACGTCCAGGCCACGAATACAAGGCTTTTATTCACTGGGATTATGATCCGGAAACAAAGCCAGTGAATGTACAAGGCGTTTTAGCTTTGGCAGATCAATTAGACGAGAATATGGGAGGCTTCCAATGCATCCCAGAATTATTCCGAAACTATGACACATGGAAATTAACGCAACCGGAGGACAGAAATCGTTTCTTGCCTGACACCTCAGCATTTACACCTACTAAAGTGACACTTGAAGCTGGTGATCTATTAATTTTCAATAGCTTACAGCCACATGGTATCCGAGCGAATAATAGTGACCAAGTGCGTTGTGCACAATATATCTCCATGATGCCAGCGGAAGAAGACAACGAGTCGTTAAAAGAATGGCGCGTAAACTCGTGGCGTGATCGCATTGCCCCTGAGGGCTACGCCTTTCCAGGCGACCCGCGCAAATGGGAGCAAACGAAATACGAAACAGCTAGCCTGAATGCATTAGGCAAAAAGATTCTAGGACTAGATCGCTGGTAAAATGAAAAGCTCGAATTTATTCGGGCTTTTT
>CAILUB010000162.1 GCA_903837305.1 uncultured Cytophagaceae bacterium | reverse complement strand
TGTTAAGTCAGGTGACTGGGGTGGATTATACGTTTAGGTAGGAGAGTAGAGATTATAGAGTAGAGATTATAGAGTAGAGAGTAGAGATAGGGTGTCGATTAGATTCGGTACCCTATTTTTGTGCTTATGAGATAAAAAAAGCTAGCATGCAGATGTGACTGTTGCTAGCTTTTTTAATCTATACTTTTAACTGAAACTAATAGACCTTAGTCACAAATCCATTCGCTATAAAGGTTTTGCCTTCACTTAAGTTTAAGATGGAATAGGTCTCGAAAATACCCTCTGTTAACTCAATCTTTTTTAGTTTTTCAAATACTGTATTTTGGTTGTTTTCGTCAAGTACTAAAATTTCAATTTTGTTTATTAAATCGTCATATTCAGTGATTTTTTTCGCCTGCATGTAGCGTGATATAGATGAAAATCCAAAGTCTTTGATATACAAAGGATGGTCAAAAGTCAATTCAATTTGTCTTTTCTCGGTAGCGATTTTTAAAACACTGAGGTGAGTCTGCTTGGTTACTTTCTCTACTTGTGTTGAATTGATTTTCCCTGAATTCATATCCACGGAATAAATAGTGTCACCTGTTTTTATATTGGATATGTTTTTTGAATCACTCTCTGTATTTATAATCGTTGATTCTACAAAACAACAAAGTACTACGTCTATTTCTGAAATAGCTACGTCTGGCCATTTTGTTCCTTTGTAAACATCAACAATTTCAAATTTGAAAGTGTATACTTTGGCTTCATTGTAATTATTGTGACCAGGAAGTTCAAATCTTTGGCCACCCATTTCATCCGTTAAGTCTAGGAAGCAGATTGGGGCGTTGTTTCTGTACACCTTAAATCGTTTCACTCTTGAATTTTCTAGCCAGTTTTTAGGTGATGATTGGTACCCATTATAGATGATGTTCACACCAGCAGCTCTGATTTCAAAGGATTCTCCAATTCCGTAATCTGCTTTTCCCTCCACCCAGGCGGTCATGGGGTTATAATCGGATAAGTTTTTTACCCCATAACTTTTATTCCCCTGTCCGGCTAATGTTGAAGAGGCTTTAGTTGGCTTTACGCCTTGTGAACAGTCATTTGAAAAATAACCAGGGCCATCAGGATCTTCATTTTTCTTTTCTTGTGGCCAATTCACATTTTTACCAGCTCCTCCTACAGCTCTAATGACAGGTAATTGAGCGAAAGAGATGGTAGGGATGGTTAAAATTAATAAAACAATTTTTGTGAAGGGCTTTTTCATGCTTAATAATGATAAATTAGAATAAACGACAAAGTATAAACTCAATTTATTCAACTTGGGAATTATTTCCATATTTTAATAAACATATTTATTTAAAGGTAATGCTTTAAAGCAAAAAAGGATGCCGAACCTAATCGACATCCATTTCTCTACTCTCTACTCTCTACTCTCTACTCTCTTATCTCTTAGTGAGGCAACTGATCTCTAAACTTGCCATACACCCAAGTGCCGGCTGTTGCGCTTAGGACAACAACTAATATGACAAATGCTCC
>CAILUB010000161.1 GCA_903837305.1 uncultured Cytophagaceae bacterium | reverse complement strand
GTGGTAGGTGGACAAACACGTATTTCTGTGTTAAAAGACATCTCATTGTATTTAGATGATCACCAAGATAGCACGTTACCTTTAGCAGATTTGTTCTTGCAAATCCACGCTAAATTCAATGGGGTTTTACCTATCGAAGCAAAAAAAGCGAGTGATGCTGAATTATTTAGCACCTTGGCTACGGTTGTTGCTAACTATGATACAGACCGCGTATTCGCGTCAGACATCAAAAAAATATTAAGCTGGTACTTAATTTTGGCAGCCAATGCTCCGGAATTATTCCCAGTAGCAGAAAAAGCACCAAAGGCAGAAAAAGCTGCTCCAGCTGAAAAAGCAGAAAAGAAGCCCGCTGCGAAGAAAGCTGCAAAATAAACCACATGCAAATTCGGCCCATCGAACACGGAGACAATGAAGCACTGGCGAATGTAATTCGTACAGCATTGGCGGAATTTGGGGCGAATAAACCAGGAACGGTCTATTTTGACCCTACCACAGATGCTTTGTATGAATTGTTTCGTACCCCAGGCTCATTTTATTACGTTGCCACAATAGACGAAGTGGTTGTGGGTGGATGTGGGATCTATCCTACAGATAATTTACCGGACGGAACGTGTGAACTCGTTAAGCTATATGTTTCGAAAGAAGCAAGAGGAACCGGCTTAGGTAAGCAACTGATGGAGAAATCGTTGAGTTGGGCTAAAGATAACGCGTACACCCAAGTCTACTTAGAATCAATGCCAGAACTTGCAAAAGCGGTTTCGATCTATGAAAAGGTAGGCTTCAAGCCACTTGAAAGTCCCTTGGGAAATAGTGGACATTGCGGTTGCGATATCTGGATGCTAAAAGCCTTATAAATAAAAAAGCCCTCGATTATCTCGAGGGCTTTTTTTATGCTAATTGATCAATTATTTCAACGAGTTAATGTACTTCGCTAATTTAACTGCATCCTCTTTAGGCACGGTCATTGGCGCCATTGGAGGATATCCTGGCCAGTTAGATGGCTGTGGCTTTCCTATTAAAGCAACAATCTTATCTACTGAATATTTCTTCTTAGCCACATCTTTATAAGCTGGACCCACTAAACGTGTGTCTACTTTATGACATGCAAAACAAGTATACTTAGTCATTAAAGGCTTGATATCTGCTGGAAAATCTTCTGCTTTTGCTTGAAAGCCCAAAGCCATTGTTCCGAACACGAAAGTTAAAATAAGGTTTATTCTGTTTTTCATAAGAGGTATTTGATTTTAATGCTACAAATTAAGGGATTAAAGCGCTATAATCCCAATTTATTTTGCCTGAATTACATCTACTGCATTTCTAACACTGCCATGTTTTTCCAAAAGTTCCGCTGCTAACTCATCACTTACACCCGTAGCTTCGCGAACCATTCGAATGGCACGTAAGACTAATTTGTGATTACTTAACTGCATATCCACCATTTTGTTCCCTCTTACACGACCCAATTGAATCATGACGGCGGTGGATAACATGTTTAATACGAGTTTTTGGGCTGTTCCAGACTTCATTCGGGTACTTCCTGTAACATACTCAGGACCTACCACCACTTCGATAGGATATTTTGCTTCTGCTGCTACAGGACTTCCTGCGTTACAAACGATACATCCAGTCAAAATTCCGCGTGCATTCGCATCGCGTAAACCTCCAATCACGTAGGGTGTTCTTCCTGATGCCGCAATTCCTACTACCGTATCTAGTTCGTCGATACCATAGGCCTCCATATCAAGCCAAGCTTGTTTTTCATCATCTTCCGCATTCTCTACCGCTTTGCGAATCGCAGAATCGCCGCCTGCAATTAAGCCAATAACCCAGTCATGAGGAACGCCATAAGTAGGTGGGCATTCAGATGCATCCACCACGCCTAAGCGACCAGAAGTTCCGGCACCGATGTAAAAAAGACGACCGCCTTGCTTCATTCGCTTGACGATTTCATGCACTAAAGCCTCAATCGAGGGAATTACTTTCTCCACCGCTAAGGGGACTGTTTTGTCCTCCACGTTAATTTGACGCAAAATCGTATCTACCGATTGCTGCTCTAAATTGTCATACGTAGAGGTCGATTCTGTTGCTAAAGCACTTAAATTTTCAGCCATATTATTTCGATAATGCTGCGAAGTTTTTGAAGAAATGAGGAATCGTTTCTATCCCTTTGTAAAAATTAAATAGCCCATAATGCTCATTAGGCGAGTGAATGGCGTCTGAATCTAAGCCAAAGCCCATCAAAATTGACTTGATCCCTAATTCCTTTTCGAACAAGGCTACAATCGGAATACTTCCTCCTCCTCGGGTGGGCACCGGTAGTTTCCCAAACGTAGTAGCCATCGCATCCGATGCAGCCTGAAAAGCAATGCTATCCGTAGGCATCAAATAACCTTCTCCACCATGATGAGCTGTCACTTTTACCTTTACGCCTTTAGGTGCTATCGCTTTAAAGTGTTCTGTAAATAAACGAGTAATTTCAGCAGAAGACTGATTAGGCACTAGTCGCATAGAGATTTTGGCATAAGCCTTCGACGGTAAAACCGTCTTCGCTCCTTCGCCTGTATATCCTCCCCAAATCCCATTTACATCTAGCGTAGGGCGAATGGATGCCCGCTCAATGGTAGTAAATCCTTTTTCGCCGTAAACGGTATCAATGCCTAAATCTTTTTGGTAAGCCTCTAAATCAAAAGGTGTCTGTGCCATCGCTGCTCTATCTGCCGCACTCACCTCCATCACCCCATCGTAAAAACCTGGGATGGTGATGTGATTGAATTCATCGTGCATCGAGGAAATCATTTGGCATAAAATATTAATTGGATTAGCCACCGCACCGCCATACACACCTGAATGTAAATCTCGGTTCGGGCCCTGCACTTCCACTTCCATATAACTCAATCCGCGTAAACCCACATCAATGGACGGAATGTCATTTGCAATAATGGCCGTATCCGAAATCAAGATCACATCTGCCTTTAGCAAGTCTTTATTTGCTTCAACGAAGTTGCCTAAATTATCCGACCCCACTTCTTCCTCTCCCTCTATCATGAATTTCACATTACAAGCTAGCTGACCCGAGGCTAACATCGCTTCAAATGCTTTCAAATGCATAAAGACCTGACCTTTATCGTCACAAGCTCCCCTTGCATAAATCACGTCGTCTTTAATCACTGGTTCAAAGGGAGGATTATCCCAAAGCTCCAAAGGATCCGCGGGTTGCACATCATAATGCCCATAGACTAAGACCGTAGGCGCTGAAGGATCCACCATTTTCTCCCCATATACAATCGGATAACCTGGGGTTTCTTCTAATCTCACCTGATCTGCTCCGGCCTGACGCAAATTATTCGCTACCCATTCAGCGGCCTTACGCACATCACCAGCGTAGGCTGGATCTGCTGAAATCGAGGGAATACGTAACAAGTCTAATAGCTCCGCCAAAAACCGATCCTTATGAGCGGCAATAAATTCGTGTGTTGAATGCATAATAAATGAAGATAGAAAGGCTATAAACGTCCTTTTCGGGGAATAAGATACATCCGATTTTCCGTTCCTGAAATGATTCGTCCAATATTTTTACGGTGTGTAAAAATCACTAAAAAGGAAATAATAAATCCAAAATAAATCAAAATCGGCAATTCCTTCCCAAATACCCCAAATTGAAGTAGTAATGGAAAGACTAATGAGGTGATCATCGAACCTAAAGAAACATAATGTGATATCGCAAAAACGACTAAGAAAACAAGGCTACTTGCAAATGCCGCTTGAGGATGTAAAGCTATAACCATCCCTAAGGTGGTTGCTACTCCTTTTCCCCCTTTGAAATCACAGAAGACAGGTAATAAATGACCAATAATGGCTAAGAAACCGAACAATATCTTTAAGGTCACACACGATTCCCAATCCACTAATCCGAATGTATAAAGTACAGTCGCCAAACTAGCTGCAGCAAAACCCTTTAAGGAATCCACAAATAAAACGATTGAACCCGCTTTTTTACCCAATACGCGAAACGTGTTGGTTGCCCCTGCGTTACCACTTCCATGCTGACGTATATCGATGCCATGGTAGCGAGCTGCATACCAAATCGCTGTAGGTATAGAGCCTAACAGGTAGCTTAGTATTGATAGGCCCACAAGTATGAATAGCATATTTAGAATGGTTGTAACCGTGTAAATATAGGTCGACGAGTTTATGAAATCAAATAGAGTAAAAACATTCTTGAAATGTTTAAACTTTCATCTTTATAATGTTCTAAAAAGAGAAATTAACTGAAGCCATTAATCTAAATCGTTGCGGATTTCCATGATCTAAATAGGTCAAGCGATGAAAGGCTTGAATACGTAATATCTTGAAAATGTTATCGATACCATAACCAACTTCAGCAAAGGGCTTGTTCGGATCTAATGAATCAAAGGTATATTGATCGAGGAATTTTGAGCGCAAAGGACTATTTACATCTTTCATGATATCGCGATTGGCAGATCGTTGACTACCCATCAAGATATTTCCTGAAGCGATTAAACGCCATTTCAATTTCTTAATTAAAGGGATACGGTTAAACAATAATCCATCAAAATTATGATTGTATTGAATAGAAGCATATTGATCACTCACAAATTCAAAATAATTCATGGTTGAATAAGCGGAACGTATAAAGAAGAAAGTTTCATTCCCTAAATGCGGGAATAATAGCGGAGCAGGTAAATTAGACGGGGTATAGCCTGCTGATAAAGTATAATCAGAACGACCTATGGAACCTAAGCGGAAGGTCTGGTAGGCTTTCAAGGTCACGCGGTCATACGTAAAATCTCCACCCAAGAAACCTTTAAATCCATGCTGGTATTTCAATGTTATGACGGGTATACGCTTCGTCGCTAAGGTAATCCGCTCATTTCCATTCATGATGAATGTCTCGTTTTTAGCGAATCGTATCTCCAGTGTGGCAAAAGTCTCCTGAAAATAATCCTGAACGGCAGATTCCCTCCCTAATTCCGGATTTAAACGGTATTGAAAACGAAATAAAGGATCAAATGAGCGAGTATTCAAAGAAGTTGTTACCGTCAAACCTTTGGAAAGCTCAGTGGAAAAAAAGGCTTCTGATTCGCGTCGAAAGAAAGCCCCTGAAAAAGCTCCCCATCGCGTGAAGACATAGAATAATTTGTTGTCACCAATTAATTCCGGAGTTAAACCTACACGCTCTAAATCATAAGAATGTCTGATTCCAGCCACCGTCCACTTCTTTTTAGAGAAGAGGTAATTTACCTCTGCTGAATATTTGGGCACTAAATCTTTTGTCCCAAAACCCACATTGCCTCGTAAAATCCAATGTTTATCAAAGTTAGTGTTTGTTCTAAAACCTAATCGAAACCGAGCACCTTCCACTTTATTGATGGCAAAACTTGAAACATAAGGGCCTACCTCAATATCATTAAACTTCTTATATCCACTCAAAATAATCTCGGCGATTTCCACATAAGTTCGAACAATAGGAAGATTCTGCACTGAATCAATTAATGCCGATGCCATCAAATCTTGCGTGCTTAGTGGTTCATGCCGCGCATATTTCCAAAATTCTGGATTAGGTTGCATCGCGTCCTCTGCTACCTCGGTAGTTAAATCATAAAAGCCTAATTCATGAGGTTTATTGACGACAAAATCTTTATTAGAGATATACATCTTTAATAACATCCCCGCGCTACCTTTGGTTATTTCTTCCAAGTCGATTAGGAATCGAGTTCTTGCCGGTAACCAAGACCCTGAGCTAGTTTGTTCTAATTCCTGAGAGATCTTTATCTTATCAATGAAATTTAAATTAGCTCCTTTCTCTACAGTCGCATCGATTTGTACCAAAGCAAAGGAAGTCGTATCTATCCACATTTGGCCCCTGAAAACCAAGTCCATCGGATTTTTAGGATCGAAATCCATCTGATAGCACACATGGCCATCCACATTCACAGTATCCCCTAAAAAGAAGCTATAATTTCCTTTCCAGTTATCTCCAATAGGACTTGCAAAATCCTTTCCAAAAAAGCCAACATAGTTTTGATAGAAATTATAATTAGCCACTAAATTCCCCCCCACTAGTTGTGAAATTAAGGAGCCATCCTTAACACCGACTCCTTTAATATTAGTCTTGGTTATTATCTCCTTTTTTCGTTGTGGACTCTCTAAATAATAAAACTTCCCTACAGATTCTGAGATATAAGTAGGAATAACTAGCTTTCCATCCTCTCCAGCTATTTTTTCAAATTTCTTAATAGCCTGAGCAATGTCTTTCATTACTTTTTTTTCCTTGAATTTCTCCGAGATATTATCTACATCGAGTTCCATCTTCGCATAGGAATCATATTCGTATGCGGTGAGCTTAGAACGATCGTTCTTTTCACGGTTGCGAACAACGCCACGCAGAATTTTAAAGGCAGGATTTTCACCCGAATAGACAATTACCTCCGCCATTTCGCGTCCAGTCGGTTCTAACTGGAAGTCTATTTCCTGTAATTTAGCCCCACGCGTTATTTTCTTGACGCGCTTTTTATACCCTACGAAGGAGGCAAAAAGACTATCGGCAGAATATTTTGAATTTAACGTAAACTCGCCTTGAAAATTAGTGGTAGCTCCTTGACTTACCCCTACTAAACCCACTGAAGCAAATGGAATTGGGTCACCATTCTTCGCATCCGAAACGCGTCCTTTGATCACAAATTGACCAAAAGAGGGTATAGCCGTTAAGTAAAAGAAAAACGACAGCAATAAGCTGATTTTCAATTTCATTGTGGGGATTTAGTATGCAAACACTACAAAAATAGCAAGCTAGGCCAATATTCTGCTATTCGTCGGCACATTTCTGTGTTTCGTCTAGGTAATTAATGAATTTCTCCAAAGCACGAGCTCTGTGTGCAATCAGGTTTTTTTCGGCTAAGCTCATTTCGGCAAAAGTACGTGTCTCGTATTCAGGTTGAAAAACAGGATCGTAACCAAAACCCTGAGTTCCCCGAGGTGCCTCTACAATGTTACCTTGAATCTCCCCTTCAAAAGAAGAGTAAGTGTTATTAGCGTAATAGGTCAATACCGTTACAAAACGTGCTCGCCGGTTCGATATTCCAGAAAGGTTAGTAAGTAATAGTTGAAGATTCGCAAGATCATCCTTCGGTTCTCCCGCGTACCGAGCAGAATAGACGCCAGGTGCTCCACCTAAAGCTTCTACCTCTAATCCGGAGTCATCAGCTAAGCAAATAACTTGAAATTTTTCCGCAATATAGCGGGCTTTTAGAAGCGAGTTTTCTGCAAGCGTTTTCCCTGTTTCAGGAATCTCCTCCGTGAGCGATAAAGTGCTTAAATCACGAATGTCGAAATTATGTTTCAACAAGGCGCTCAGTTCTTCTACCTTATGCTTGTTTTGGGTAGCTAAATAAAGAACTGGACGCATTATTTCACGAATACTACTTCAATTTCAAAGTACAATGGGGAATAGCCAGGTATCGTGGCATTACCATTCGCACCATAGGCAATGCTACTTGGTAAAATAACTTTAGCCTTCTCATTTAATTTCAATTTCAACACAGCCTCCTCAAAACCTTTAATCACCTGACTTGTACCTGTGATAAATGTAAATTCTCCCTCACCAAACTTAGAATCAAAAACTAATTTATTAGTAGTCGCATCTACTTTTACCGTTCCATAGCCTAATCGACCTAGGTATTTTACGGTCACCGTTTTACCCGTACTTATAGCCGTTTCAGTGGTTGATTCAAGGATTTTCTCAAAAACCATACCAGAGCTTGTCGTTTCTGGGGTTTTAAAACCATATAGGTTTTTCATTTCTGTAATCTGTTCTGCTTCTGTGCGAATAGAAATAACCTCCACTTCTGCTCTAAGCACGGAATAGGCAGGAACATTGCCAATTGAACTTGAACCAAAACCTAAACTGGATGGCAATAAAAATGTCCCTTTATCTCCCTCCTTCATCAATTGAATGATCGGAGTAAAAATAGTTTGTGAGACTCCATAAACGATGGATTTAAACTGTTTAGCCGGTGCATTAGTCGAATCAATTAAAGTCCCATCAAGCAGATAAAGCTTATAGCTTAACGTGACTAAATCATTAGCAACAGCTGCTTTAGTTCCTCCAGATGGCTTGATAGAATAATACATCCCATCTGCCGTCTTCAGCATATTCGCTAATTTATTTTGAGTGATATAACTTTGAATGTCTGCTTCGTCATTATTTTGCTCTTGATCGGCAACATTTTCAACGGAACAACTTGATAAAACCACAAAAAATGAAAAAATAAAAAAGATATACTTCAACATACTTATTGAATTTTAGCGATATAAACTTCGAAAAATAAAGGAGTGTTTCCAGGAATACTAGCATTACCCGCAGCTCCATATCCTAATGAGGATGGAAAAATAAGGACTGCTTTTTCTCCTAGACGCATTTTCTCAATACCTTTTTGGAAGCCTTTAACTGTTTCTGTTCCACCGATTGTTACACTTAAACTATCCGAACTAGACATATTTCCGTCAAAAGCCTTGGTATTTAAGAAGCGCCCTGTGTATTTAACTTTTACGATTTTCCCTGATGCTGGAATGTCGCCAGTACCCGCCTTTAAGCGAATATAACGCAACCCATCCGTTTGGGCTTCCGTAACAGAATACTTATACTGTGTGATGAATTCGCGTATCAAATCATCTTGCGTACGAACGACGTATGATTTCACCTTCACCAGTAGAGGGGTGTACGCCGGCAAATCAGGAAAAGCTTGCGCCGTTCCGGGTAAAATTAGGGTGGCTTGTTCTCCCTCTCGCAAGGCTGTCATTAAATTGACGAAAATTGGGTTTCCAAAACCATAGCGAAAGAAATAAGGAGAATTAGCCGCCCTATCTGTACTATCTAGCACCTTACCTGTTGCCAGGTTCGAGAACTCATAATGTACAAAAAGTGAGTCACCTTTGGACGCTAATTCTCCTGATGGATTCGACTTAGTAACAAAATAATAACCTCCATTCGCTAAAGCGGTTGGATTTTGGCTTTGAGAAGCAAAATAGGCTAAAATCTGTTTTTCATTTTCAGAAGCTTTCACGTCATCTTCATAGGCGATATCAGATAGACAGGAAAACGTAAAAAAGGCAACAAATAAGAATCCGAAAACTTTCATTCAATTATTTCTTAGACAATATTTCTAATTCAAATACTAAAATAGCATCTGCAGGAATACGGGGAGGTGCACCTTGAATACCATATCCTAAAGAAGAAGGAATAATAAACATTCCTTTACCCCCTTTTTTCAATAACATCATCGCTTCGTTAAATCCTGGAACTAATTGTCCCACTGGAGGTAGAGTGACAGCTGCCCCTTTATCAAATTCTTTACCATCTAAAAAAGAACCAATATAATTCACCTCCCATGATTCTCCCATTTTAGGACTTTCACCTGCACCTGGGTTAGAAATAGCCACATAAAGACCAGAGGCCGTTTTAGTGAACTTCTTACCTGTACTAGCGATAAATCCATCAATTGATTGAGAATCTTTACCCATTTGCTCAGCTGCTAACTTTTTCATTTCCTTCTCAAATTCTGCGCGTGTTTGCGATTTTTTGATTTTGACAATGAAACGAACATCTGTTCCGCGCTTTAAGAAAGGAGGAATCTGTTGTTGACCATCTTTGAATAAACTATCTACAGGAACGAAGATCGTAGCACTATCGCCAACGGCTAATAAACGTAAACCATTCTCAAATGAACCTTTAAATGTGCCTGGGATTGGCATAGGTGGCACTAAATCTTGCAAAGGCTTACCTTCTTTACGAGAATCCTTAATGACAGAATCAGCCTCATTTTTAATCACTAAATCAAACGTGATGATATCCCCTTCTTTTAAATTAGGAGCAGCGTCGTCATGTTCATGTTTTTGGATTTTAACACCCTCTATTACTTCGACTTTGTTACACGAAGCTAGTGCCAGTGCCGCTACAAATATTACTGCTAGTTGTTTACGCATGATATAGATTTTAGATATTTTTAACTCGATTAATTTCAGAAAGGTACAAAGGTAACACTTCCATTAGTTTTTTCTTCGCATCTTTTAAAGTTCCCGTAGAAAAACGTCCACCTGAAGCATTCTTATGTCCACCACCTTCAAAGTATTTAGAGGCGAATTCATTTACGGCGAAAGGTTCTATTGATCTAAAAGATAGCTTAACGCCATCAGGACGCTCAATCATCAGAATTGACCAAACACATCCGGCAATTTGTAAACCATAATTTACGATACCTTCCGTATCTCCCGCTTGGGAATTAAATTTTGTTAAATCCTCGGCTGTAATCCACATAAATGCCAGATTATACTCGGGTAGGTAGTCCATTCTTTGGCCCAAAACGTGACCGATAAACTTCAAACGATCGATACTAGACGAATCAAATACCTTGCGATGCACTTCGTTTGTATTCACACCTAAACGGATAAGAGCAGCCACCACAGTATGTACATGTGCTGTTGTATTAGGATGTCGGAATGACCCTGTATCGGTCATAATACCTGAATAAAGGCAAGAGCCTATCGATGGATCTAGCAAACTTTCATCCCCCCATTCGAGGATTAAATCATAGATTAATTCACACGTAGAGGCCGCAACGGTTCGATGGTAATAATAATCGCCAAAATCTTCCGGATCCAAGTGGTGATCAATTACCACCTTTTTAGCCCTCGACTTACGCACCAAAGGTGCCATATTATGCAATCTTTGGATGCCTGAGAAATCCAAACAGAAAATAAAATCAGCTTCCTCCACTAAGGCATCGATTTGCACCTTGTGAACCAGCTCGTCATAAGCCAAGATATCAGCAGCTCCGGGCATCCACTTTAGATTAGCCGACACGGCAGAGGGTACCGCCACCGTTGCCTGAATACCTTTTTTAGCTAAATACCCCTGAAAAGCGAGAGTAGAGCCAATTGCATCCGAATCCGGATTGTAATGGGCAGTGATCACGGCTTTCGTACCAGGAATAAGTTGGGCTTTTAACTCAGAGATGGAGGTCATATAATGGGCTTGCCAGAAATAAATTTGGGCGAACGCAAAGTTAGAGATAAATTTGTAGAAAATTATGCCAATGCCTACAAATAGAACTTTCACTATGATCAAGCCAGATGCAGTTGCAGACGGCAATACTGGTCCCATCATTCAACAAATTGAAAAAGCAGGATTTAAAATTCTTGCGATGACAAAATTAAAAATGACTCCTGAACAAGCCGGTCAATTTTACGCGGTTCACAACGAGCGTCCTTTCTATCAAAGCCTGTGTGATTACATGTCGCAAAGCGAAATCATCCCAATGATTTTAGAGAAAGAGAATGCAGTGGAGGATTTCCGTGCACTAATAGGAGCCACAAACCCAGCTCAAGCTGCAGAGGGCACTATCCGCCGTTTATTTGCCAAATCGATTGAAGCCAATGCGATCCACGGATCAGATTCTAATGAGAATGCAGCTATTGAGGGTGCGTTCTTCTTCCCAGGAGTTTAAATTTTAGCGGTGCTTGTAAAATAAAAATCCATTCTCTTCTTTTAGGAAGATTAAGTTCGGGTGGTATTTGAATTTATCCTCTGCATCCGCTTTCAGAATGAAATAAGCCGGTCTATCCAGCTTTTTCGCCGTCAATAATTCATCGCCCGCGGGACTCCCTGCGGGCTTTTGAAAATACAAAAGGTGCGCGTAGGACTTGAATCCGATGGGTTCGATGTAGACTTTTTGACCAGCTTTCGCGATATAAAAATCAATCACAGTAGCTTGCGTATATCCTTCAATTTTAGGCACAACTATCGCCATATAAGCCATAATCGTCACTAGCGAAGCTGCCATTAAGGTATGCAACTTCTTTGTCAACAAGTAATAAATCACAACAGCCGCAAACGCAACACCGATCAAAAATTCCCATCCTGCCCAATACACCGGCGCCTGCAAATTCCCTTGAACAAATACGTCTTTGATGTAGGGAGCGATGAGGCCCACGTTTTGGCCTATCAATGGAACCGCCGTTAACACCATTGCTAAAAGTAATCCCACAAAGCCGATCGCCGTGTTGTACTTCCAATTAAAGCGAAATCCACCTGCCTGCCATTCTTGCAGTACCACAGCAGAGAAATAAGTCAACGGAATCCAACACATGGAGGAATAGTGTACAATTTTCGTCTTCACAATACTGAACAGAATCAAAACCACCCAAAACAAGACTTTCATCCAGTTCGAGAAGTCTAATTCCTCGCGCTCCCAACGAAACAACCGAGCCCCCGCCCAAATAGATACGGGGAAACAACCGATCAACAAGATCACAAAATGGTAATAAAACGGCTGACCATGTCCGGCATCCCCGGTAGTCATCAAGCGTACCTGGTAGCTAAAGAAATCTTCAATGATCTGCCAGCCAAACTTGTAGGCAATCAAACCATACCAAGCCACAAAGAAAAATAAAGAGATCAATCCCGCAAGCACCGCCCCCATAAACAACCGCTTGTTTACCCGAGAACGGTACAGAATTCCGACGAACAGGAGGGTCAAAGCCCAGAGGAGCAAAGCCGCGGGACCTTTGGTCAACAAGGCTAAACCAATCGAAATCCCAGCGAATAGGACATTTCTAAAGCGCGTCGAATCCTGAAAGAACTCCGAAAAAAAATAGACACCTAAAAATATCAATAAATTGAAAAGCGGATCGATAATTCCGGAACTCGCATACACATGTGGTGTAATGGCAACCAAATAAGAGAAGGCCCATAGATTACCAAAATTAGCGCCCCAGGTCTTCTTCCCAATCGCGTGAAGCGCCCAAAGTGTCACAATCCCAATGATCGCATTGGGAAAACGCGCAGCAAATTCCATCGAAATATCCGATTGACCTGAGAACGAATCAAAGGTCATAAAACTCAATGCCTGCAGCCAAAGGAACAAAGGTGGCTTCTCCCAGAAAGGTTGAAAGTTGATTTGGACGCTTAAAAAATCCCCCGTCACAATCATCTCCCGGGCAGACTCCGCAAAATTTACCTCATCCCAATCGAACAAATGGGTCGACCCTAAAAAAGGAATATAGACTGCCGCTCCCACGAGCGCCCAGAAAAGGTAAGGTTTACTTTGAACCGCTCTTAGCATAGTGAATCGAATAAAATAAGGCTGATGAGCCTACACCGATGGCTGCTCCTACGAGGGTATCCACCGGAAAATGTTGAAATAAATAGACTCTGGAATAAGCAACACCCACGGCCATTAAGCCAGCCAGCGCCCCCCAGAACCAGCGACGCAACAGCACCGCCACCCAAAAGAACATAAAAAAGGCTGCACCCGTGTGACCTGAAGGCATCGAATTGTATTCGCTAATCAATAAGCCTGGAACAAGATGCCATTTAACACCGGAACTAGCAAAATAAGCCAGAGGACGCAACGCATCCGTAAATACCAGATGCTTTAATCCCTGAATCAAACCCGTAGACAAGGCATACGAAAAGACATAAGGCAAAGCATAGGCTTTTTGAAAACGAAACAAGTAAATCAAAAGTAAAATAGGCAGAACGACTTCAGCCGTTGCAGTCAACGCTTGAAAGGTCATGTCTGCAAGAGGGGAGTTATTTCCGTTGATGAGCTGAAGCTGATCGAGACGCTGGTAGGCGCTGACAAAAAACCAACCGAGTACTTCGTAAAAAATAAAGATCCCTAAAAAAGCTTTCACAGCCGGACTCCAATGCTTCATGCCTCGAAATTACGAATTTGTTCAGCGCAACTATTGCTGTTTTCGAATATTTTCGTAATTTCGCATTCTTTTTTACCCAAGAGTGAAAATGAACGTCCTAGAAGCATACCAGATACCGATACTT
>CAILUB010000160.1 GCA_903837305.1 uncultured Cytophagaceae bacterium | reverse complement strand
CTTTCCGGCCTTATTTTCCTTTTAAATCCAAACAAATAATGAAATTCTTAGCTGAAATCAACGTAATGCCTCAAAAAGAAATCCTTGACCCTCAGGGAAAAGCGGTACTTATTGGCTTACAAAACTTAGGTATTAACCAAGTGGCAGGCGTTCGTATCGGCAAGCACATCACATTAACGGTGGATGCAGCATCTGAAGCTGAGGCAAATGAGGTGGTAACTAACGCTTGCAAGAAATTGCTAGCGAACTTGATTATGGAGGAATTTGAGTTTACATTAACATCTCAATAAGCCACTAAAATTGGCCTGTATGCAATAAAACAAGTGTGCAGGCCTCTTCTACTTCTATTCCCTTATTCTGTAAGGCTTTCTCTAGCACCGAATTTTCTGTGCCTGGATTGAATATAACTCTTCTAGGATTTATTGATTCTAAATAATCAATGAGTCCCTCCTGATTCGCAGGCCCTACATAAAGGGTCACTGTATCGATCTCTTCCAGCAAAGGTTGATCCTGTTGAATGGTCAAGCCCAACACCTCCCCTTTTTTAATTCCTACTAAAGAAACCTCGTGTCCATGTTGCAAAAGCAATTCCGTCGCGATGTAGGCATATCGACTTGGGTTCGTACTCGCACCATAGACTAAGACCTTCATTAGAATAATTTTTCAGCGATAGCGCGCACGCTATCTGATTTACTCATCGTATAGAAATGCAAAGCAGGAACACCGGCTTGGATTAATTCTTTTCCTTGTTGTACTGCCCACTCAATCCCTAATTGCTTGATGGCTGCATTGCTCGTGCATTTACGTGCCTCCGAGACAAATTCAGCAGGAATCTCTAAATGGAAAATTTCCGGCAAAATGTCCAATTGACGTTCTGTTGCCAATGGTTTTAGACCTGGAATGATGGGAACATGAATCCCCATTTCACGGCATTTTTTAACAAAATCAAAATACTTGGCGTTATCGAAGAACATCTGCGTCACGATGTAATCAGCACCCGCATCTACCTTTTGCTTTAAATAACGCAAATCCTGATCAAAAGAGACGGCATCAATGTGTTTCTCTGGATAACCTGCTACGCCAATGCAAAAGTTTGTGGGTAATGACTCCGTTTCTTCGTGCAATAAAATGCCTTTATTCATGGCCGCTACTTGCTCCACTAATTCGTTCGCATAGGCGTGACCGCCTGGCTTAGGAATGAAATGAGCTTCCCCTTTTTCTTGATCACCGCGCAACAACAGAGCATTCTCAATCCCTAAATAGTGTAAATCGATCAGAAAATCCTCGGTTTCTTCTTTCGTAAATCCACCACAAATCACGTGTGGAACGGCTTCGATCTGAAAACGCTGCATGATGGAGGCACAAATACCTAAGGTTCCAGGACGCTTGCGAATAGGAATACGTTTCGATACTCCATCAATCACTTTCTCCACATATTCCTCGCGGTGATATGTCACCTCAATAAAGGGCGGATTAAACTCCATCAAAGGCTCGATGTGCGACATCAATTCGCCCAAATGCTGGCCTTTCATCGGTGGAATAATCTCGATCGAGAAAAGTGTTTTTCCCGCCGCTTCTTCAAAGTATTTAGTAATCTTAGTCATAATTCAATACGGGGCTTAACCATCTTTCTACGTCGTCTAGGGACATGCCTTTACGTTTCGCGTAATCTGTTACTTGGTCTTTGGCAATCTTACCTAAACCAAAATACGTACTCTCCGGATGAGAGAAATAGAATCCAGACACCGCAGAGGCCGGATACATCGCATAACTTTCCGTTAATTGAATCCCAATCTGCTTTTCCGCATCCAATAATTCAAACAAACGCTTCTTCTCCGTATGATCTGGACAAGCCGGATAACCCGGAGCCGGACGAATTCCGTCGTATTTCTCCGAAATCAAGTCTTCGTTGCTTAAAGTCTCTTCAGCCGCATAGCCCCAATATTCTTTACGCACACGTTCGTGCAATAATTCAGCGAATGCTTCCGCTAAACGATCTGCTAAAGCCTTGACCATAATCGAGTTATAGTCATCGTGCTCTTTTTCGTATTTATCTAAAAGGGCTTCGATTCCCAGACCCGTCGTCACCGCAAAGGCACCGATATAATCCGTCTCACCCGAGTTTAAAGGGGCAATAAAGTCACTTAAACAACGGTTAGGAAGCGTGCTCGCTTTTTGGCCTTGCTGACGTAAATGGTGCAACCACTGGCTCTTGTCAGAAGATTCGTCTTTGAGTTGAATCTCATAAGAAACCTGTTTGTGCGAACCATGTTTCTCGCAAGCGACCTCAAGCGCCTTCTCCACGTAATCGTGTAAAATTATGTCATCTCCTAGCGAGTTTGCTGGGAAGAATCCTAAAGCCGCCTTCGCCTGAAGCGATTTATTAGCTATAATCTCTTTCAACAAAGCCTGGGCATCATCGAATAATTTCTTCGCCTCTTTGCCTACCACTTCGTTATCGAAAATACGCGGGTATTTTCCGGACAATTGCCAAGTTGAGAAGAACGGCGTCCAGTCGATGTATTTCGCTATTTCCTCTAAGGAATAATCTTCAAAATACTTCACGCCTAAGAAGGACGGTTGTTTCGATTTAAATCCAGTCCAATCAATGCCGCTCGATTTTGCACGAGCTTGATCGATCGATAAGTAATTTTTCTCTTGCTGACGGGCAGCATGAGCCGTTCTCAATTCAGCGTATTCCGTTTTAATCTCGTTGAAGATTTCTTGAGAAGTCAATTCACTTTGCAATAAACGACCTGCCACCGGTACAGAACGGGAGGCATCTAATACGTGAATCACGGGTCCTGAATAGTGAGGATCAATTTTCACCGCGGTGTGAATACGAGATGTGGTGGCACCTCCGATCAACAAAGGCACTTTGAAACCAAGACGCTCCATTTCTTTGGCCACATAAACCATCTCATCAAGAGACGGCGTAATCAAACCGGATAAACCGATGATATCTACGTTATGCTCCTTCGCCGCAGCTAGGATCTTATCGCAAGGCACCATCACGCCGATGTCAATCACCTCGTAATTATTACAAGCCAAAACCACGCCCACAATATTCTTTCCAATATCGTGCACGTCACCTTTCACCGTGGCCATCAAGATCTTTCCAGCCGAAGAACTCTCCCCTCCTTGCTTCTCTGCTTCAATATAAGGCAATAAATAGGCTACCGCCTTCTTCATCACACGTGCCGACTTCACGACCTGAGGCAAGAACATTTTCCCCTCGCCAAACAAGTCCCCCACCACATTCATTCCATCCATCAACGGGCCTTCAATCACCTGAATCGGACGCTCCACTAATTGACGCGCTTCTTCCACATCTTCATCGATGAATTCTGTCAAACCTTTAATCAAGGCGTGTTCTAAACGCTTGTTTACCGGCTCTTTTCTCCAGGCATCATCTACTACTAATTCTTTTCCGGCTGATTTAACCGTTTCGGCATAAGCCACTAATTTCTCCGTCGATTCCGAATTGCGATTCAATAAAACATCCTCGCACAAATCGCGTAATGTCGCAT
This sequence comes from uncultured Cytophagaceae bacterium, assembly GCA_903837305.1. Lineage (GTDB taxonomy): Bacteria > Bacteroidota > Bacteroidia > Cytophagales > Spirosomataceae > Aquirufa. The sequence continues at coordinate 4,312 of CAILUB010000160.1, read as the reverse complement.
CAATGTCATCATAAACGCCTAATTGACTGGCATTAACGATACCCATATCCATACCCGCCTTAATCGCGTGGTACAAGAACACGGTATGCATCGCCTCCCGCACTAATTCGTTTCCGCGGAAGGAGAAGGAAATATTCGAAACCCCACCCGAAACTTTCGCGTGTGGCAAGTTTTCTTTAATCCATTTGGTTGCCTTAATGAAATCAACCGCATAATTATTATGCTCCTCGATTCCGGTCGCAACCGTTAAAATATTCGGGTCAAAAATGATATCCTGAGCTGGGAAACCAACTTTATCAACTAAAATATCGTAGGCACGTTGACAAATCTCGATACGACGCTCATATGAATCTGCTTGGCCCGTTTCATCGAAAGCCATCACCACTACCGAAGCTCCGTACATTTTAACTTTGTTCGCTGATTCGATGAATTTCTCTTCCCCTTCTTTCAACGAGATCGAGTTAACCACCGATTTACCTTGCACGCATTTCAAACCGGCTTCGATTACCTCCCATTTCGAGGAGTCAATCATAATCGGTAAACGAGCGATATCAGGCTCTGCCATCAATAAATTCAGGAATTGAGGCATCATTTTCACACCATCAATCATCCCCTCATCCATGTTGATGTCCAAAATCTGTGCACCACCATCTACCTGTTCGCGGGCCACCGCAATGGCTTCCTCGAATTTCTCCTCACGAATTAAACGCGCGAATTTCTTCGAACCCGTCACATTACAACGCTCCCCTACATTCACGAAATTCGTTAATTCCGTAATCTCTAAAGGCTCTAAACCAGACAATTTCTGATTCACATTTTCTTCCGGAATCACGTGTGGCTTGTGCTTCGAAGCTACTTCCGCAATCGCTTGAATGTGCGCTGGCGTAGTTCCGCAACAGCCTCCAATGATGTTCAAGAAGCCATTTGCTAAGAAATCATCGATGATAACCGCCATTTCTGCAGGAGATTGATCGTATTCACCCATTTCGTTCGGCAAGCCCGCATTCGGGTGAGCAGAAACTAAGAAAGGGGATTTATCGTTCAAAGTCTTCACGTAGGGACGCATTAAATCCGCACCTAAAGCGCAATTCAAGCCCACAGAAAGCAAAGGCATGTGAGAAACCGAAGTCAAGAAGGCTTCCGTTGTTTGGCCGGATAAGGTACGCCCTGACGCATCTGTGATCGTTCCAGAAACCATCACCGGCAAATAAGGCTTAGATGGATTTTGCTTAAAATATTGATCGATGGCAAACAAGGCTGCCTTCGCATTCAAAGTATCGAAAATGGTTTCAACTAGGAGCAAATCAGCCCCACCATCCGCTAAACCACGTATTTGTTCCGTATAAGCCTCAACTAATTCATCAAAAGTAACTGCTCTATAACCCGGATCATTCACATCTGGGGAAAGCGAAAGAGTTCGATTCGTTGGTCCGATGGAACCAGCGACATAACGTGGCTTTGAGGGATCTTTGGCCGTAAATTCATCCGCAACTTCGCGGGCAATTTTAGCTGACTCGAAGTTTAATTCATAGACCAGATCTTCCATGTGGTAATCTGCCATCGCGATGGAAGTTCCTGAGAAGGTGTTCGTTTCCGCGATGTCTGCACCAGCTGTGAAGTATTTCGCGTGAATTTCCTTGATCACATCTGGACGCGTGATGGACAACAAATCATTATTTCCTTTCACTTCGTGAGGGAAATTTTTGAAACGCTCGCCGCGGTAATCCGCATCCGTCAAATTGTATTGTTGTATTAAAGAACCCATCGCGCCGTCAAGAATTAAAATCTTTTCGCGCAATACGTCTTTGATGTGTGGTCTTTGCATAAGTATAATCAGATCCTTGACAGATGTTTATGCCAAAGATCCAGCAAATATACCGCTTTAAAGCCTAAATAAGGCCCATTTTTTGAATTTTTTCTAGATCAGCCGGCGAATCAATTCCTACCGTTTCAAATTGGGTTTCGATAGCCCTAATTCGAATGCCGTTCTGCACCCAACGCAACTGCTCTAAGGATTCAGCTAACTCTAAAGAAGTAGGCTTGAGTGCGCTTAATCCTGGTAAAATATCAGCCCGATAAGCATACAAACCAATATGCTTATAAAAGGTGTGTTTGTTCAACCAATCAGAAGGCTCTACCCCACGTAAATAAGGAATCGTTTGGCGAGAAAAATAAAGCGCATGACCTTCCGAGTCACAAATCACTTTAGGCGTATTGATATTAAAAAGGGTTTCTTGATCTGTGATTTTTTTAATCAAGGTCAAAATAGGCGCGCCTGAAGAAAAACCTGCAGCCACTTCTTTCAATTGTTCCGGCTCAATAAATGGCTCATCCCCTTGAATATTCACCACATAATCTACCGTCTCACCTAATCGACTCAATACTTCCGCACATCGATCAGTACCGGTTAAATGCGACTCTGCCGTCATCATCACCTCTGCGCCAAAAGCTAGGCTAGCATCAAAAATACGCTGATCATCCGTCGCAATGACAATACGATCAAAGCCTTCTACCGCCTTTACCCGTTCGTAAGTCCGTTGAATCATCGATTTTCCACCTAGATCTACGAGGGGTTTACCAGGGAATCGAGTCGATGCGAAACGAGCCGGAATAATCGCGACTACCTTTTTGCCATAGAGCATAATAAATACGTTTTTTCGATAGATTTTTGCCAAATTTGCACATAATTTCCAAACATTCGATCCTTTGTCCACATTTTTTGAACATTCCTTTGCTGAACCTATCTGGAGTATCCGCTACTGGGGATCTGTTGAAGAACCTCGTTTATGGATTGAAACAAGGGGGAATGGGGACGCTTTTTGGCATTCGCATCAACTAGGGACTAAATCGGTGCAGTTAATTAGCAAAGCTCCCTCCGATTATGCTCAATTAAACTTTCTTCAAGGTTCAGAGAACGAAGCCATTTTTATCAAATTACAGAAAGCAAAAAACCCAGGTATTGAGTCTATTCAAACCTATTCGTTAGAGCCATTCAAGTTGATTAAAGAGGAAAAACCGCGTCCAATTAGTGCGGAAAATACCTTTGAATTTCAAGTCCCACAGCATTATGATGAAAGCCAAGAATATTTCAAAGACTTTCAAGCCTTCTTCCAAAAGCAATTCAACGAAACGATTGCAAAAGGCATAGATTATTTTGAAGGAAATGATAAGCTATTGTTTTCTTATTATCTTTACGATAATGGGTGGAAAAACTACCTTCGGGTATGTAATTTAGCTTTTGAGACGATACTGTTAGAACAGATCGCTGAAGGAGATACCATCGGTTACCAAACCTTTACACTACTAAATGAACAATTAATTTTCGTGAAGGATAAACTGAAATTGAAGATTTATGAAAAATTATAGAATAACCCTACTAATCGCCTTTTTATTCGCATGGCAGCTAAATTTAGAGGCAAGTACGCTTGATTCTTTGGGATTAAAAAAGGAGAATAACAAAACATTTTTATTGTTTAAAGTAGGTCCCAAGCAATCACTTTTCTCTATCCTAAAGCGCTATAATTTATCTTTAAGCGAATTCAAATCTGCCAATTCAGACATACAAATTCCGGTAAAAACAGGTGAAATCGTCTACATTCCATTACATTATTTAGAGGAAAGTAATCCAGCTCCTAAGGTAATTGAAGAAAAAGTGGCAGAATCGCCGGCTAAAGAGGCAGAAATTCATATCGTAACTCCTAAACAAGGATTACTTTCAGTAGCGAATATGCATAAGGTAACCATGGCAGAATTGAGAAAATGGAATAATTTAACTTCGGATCGTTTACAAGAAGGACAACGATTAATTGTATCTGATCCTACTCATTCTACTTCTAGTATGGCAGTGGACAAATCAAGTCTATTGCCTGCAAAACCTGCCACAGTTCCTGCCGCAACGCCCATTGAGGCTTCAACCGCTGCTAAAGAGAAAGGACCTGAGGACATCAAAAAGAAAATTGAAACAGGCATTGCTGAATTAATTGATGTACCTGATAATTCGGGTAAATTTCTTGCACTACACCGCTCAGCCCCTATTGGAACCTTAGTCTTAGTTAAAAACTTAACGAACAATCAGAGTATTTGGGTGAAAGTTATCGGACGCCTTCCGAATGGCGACAATAAAGTTATCATTAAGCTTTCTCCTAAGGCATTTGAAAAACTAAATGCAGTGGACAAGCGAGTAAGGGCAGAAATATCTTATTTACTACAATAGAATGACGAAAAGAAAGAGGCCCATCACGGTGGGACATGTTGTTTTTGAGATTTTCTTTATACTATCCTACCCTTTTTTAGCCGTTTTCTCAACGGCAGT
>CAILUB010000159.1 GCA_903837305.1 uncultured Cytophagaceae bacterium | reverse complement strand
TTTTGAAAACTTAACACTGTTAAGTATATTTACGCTGTAATTATAAAAATATGAGCATAGTCGCGAGAAAAGAGAAGCAAAAGCAGGAGATTCGGTCCTTGATACTGGAGGAATCGATGAAATTATTCGTGGAAGAAGGATTTAGTAAAGTATCCGTTCGCAAGATCGCCGAACGCGTACAATATAGCCCAACGACGCTCTACCTCTATTTTAAAGATAAAAACGAGATCTTGTTTTATTGCTGTGAGTCAGGATTCAAGAAGATGCTAGAGCAGAATATCGCTTTAGGATTAATCAGCGATCCTATCGAACGCCTCCACCAGATGGGGATTAATTACTTGAATTTTGGCCTAGAAAATCCGGAATATTATGACTTAATGTTCATACAAGAAGCACCAATGGCCACGCTAATCGATATGGGTGCAGGTTGGTCGAGTGGTGATCAGGCGCTGGAAGCCTTAAAAATAATTGTTCAGGATGCGATGGACAAAGGTCTATTAGTTCCGGCGAAAGTGGAAACGGTAGCGATGGCGGTTTGGAGTATGGTACACGGACTGGTTTCCTTAGCAATCAGACAACGCTTAGATAAATTAGTAGCGCCGGAAGAAGTCGAAAATACGATGCACGAGTCGCTGGATTGGTTATTGAAAACGATGAAAAAAGCCTAACATGAAATATTTACTACTCTTTTTTGCGTTGCCAATATTTGGCCAAAAGTCCGTCCTTGATGAATACGTCGCCACGGCCTTTCAACAAAACATCACGCTGCAACAAAAATCCATCCAGGTGGAAAAGGCGATGATCGCCCTGAAAACAGCCCAAAGCCTCTACCAACCCAGCGTCGCCTTCCAAGGTGGCTATCAAAGTGGCGAGGGTGGTCGTAGCATCGCTTTCCCGGTGGGCGATTTATTGAATCCGGTGTATTCGACATTGAATGCGCTGACAAAAAGCACTGCTTTCCCTCAGATTTCAAACGTGGAGACGAATTTCTTCCCCCGCGACTTCTACGACGTGAAAGTGCAAACGACGATGCCCCTGTATAACAAGGATATCAGCTATAACAAGCAAATCCAAGAGCAATCACTTAGCCTGCAACGCGAAGACGTTTCGCTTTACAAGCGCGAATTAGTCAAGCAAATCAAAACGGCTTACTATAACTATTTGCTCAGCTTAGGTTTAGTGAAAGTCTACGAAAACAGCCTCAATCTAGCGTTAGAAGGCAAGAAAGTGAACGAAAAGCTTTTGGCAAACGGAAAAGGTTTACCTGCCTACTTGTTACGTTCAGACAGTGAAATCGCCACCATTCAAGCACAAATCGCGGATGCGGTGAAGCAAAACCAGTCGGCTCAATACTATTTCAATTTCTTGTTGAACCGCGAATTGCGCGCTGAAATACGCATCGATTTTGAAGTCGAGAAAGCGGTGGCCGGTGTCTACTCGGTGGTACCTGGAGTTAGAGAGGAATTATCCTTACTATCTAAATCGATCAACATTCAAGAGACGGTTCTGAAGATGAACGAGTCTTTTTACCTGCCTAAGTTAAATGGTTTTGTGAACTTGGGATCGCAGGCTACGTTAAATAACATCAGCTCAAAAAGTGGCTACTATTTCCTAGGCCTACAAATGGACATCCCTATTTTTTCGGGAAAACGTAATTTGTACAAGGTGAAACAGACGCAATTAGATATTGCCTCCGCGAAAAATGCGTTGGATCTGAGTACGAAGCAATTCAATATGGCGACCGAAATCGCTCAGAAGAACGTACAATCTTCGATCATTAGCTTTCAGGCCTCCACGAAATCCTACGAGGCGGCCTCCGCTTATTTACGCCTCATCGAAAAAGGTTATAAAGAGGGCGTGAGCACCTATTTAGAAACAGTGGACGCCAGAAATCAATGGATGAACGCCCAAATCAACTACCAATTAAAACAATTCAACGTATTAATCGCCGCTGCCGCTTACGAGCGCGAAGCAGCTAGCTACCCACTCTAATGAAAAAGATCTGCCTACTTATTTCCCTTATCACGGTATTTTCCGCTTGCTCTTCGAAGAAGAAGGAAGTGGCTACCACAGCCAGCGACGTCATCCCGGTTTCCGTGATTTCCTTAAAACAAGAATCCATCACCCGCCCCATCCAGGCTTCTGGCGTCTTCACGACCGAAGATGAGACCTATTTAGGTTTCAAAATAGGCGGCGTGATTCAGCACGTGTTTGTCAAAGAAGGTGACGCTGTGAAAGCGGGTCAATTATTAGCCAGCTTAAACCTAACTGAAATCAAGGCGCAGGTTCAGCAAGCGCAAATTATGTTAGAAAAAGCACAACGCGATCACGCGAGAGCGAAGAACTTGTACCGCGATAGTGTGGCGACATTGGAGCAATTCCAAAACGCTAAAACCGGCCTAGAAATCGCACAGCAGGCCTATAATGCGGGTGCGTTTAACCAAAGCTATGCTGAAATCAGAGCCGTAAAATCGGGTTTTGTTTTGAAGAAATTAGCGAACGACGGCCAGGTCGTAGGACCCGGAACGCCGGTCGTTTTATTGAACGGAGCGAACAAGGGTAATTGGGTGTTGAAAGTGGGTTTGAGCGACCGCGATTGGGCGGCGACGCAGGCGGGAGATCCGGCGGAAATTACGCTGGATGCGGCTGACGGGAAGACTTTTAACGCGTCTGTTTTAGCCAAATCCGAGGGAGTCGATCCGGTGACGGGGACACTTTGGGTGAGTTTACGCATCAGTGGTGCGCCGACAGCGCAGCTGGCGGCGGGGCTTTTTGGGAAAGCGAAAATTCGTCCACGGAAGCAGATTAAATCCTGGGTGATTCCGTATGATGCGATTTTGGATGGAAATGCGACAGAAGGGTACGTGTTTATCACGAAAGACGGGAAAACGGCGGAGAAAGTGAAGATTCAGATCGCGAGTATTGACCACGGGAAGGTATTTGTTTCCGGTGGTTTGGAAGACGCAAAATCACTCATCACGAGCGGAAATGCCTATTTAGACGCAGGTTCAGCCATTAAAATCGTCCGCTAATTATGAAGATAGCTAACTACGCGGTAAAGAATTACCAATTTACGCTCACGATGTTTTTGATGGTCGTAGTCGTGGGGATTGTTACGATTATGACGATGCCCCGGGCGGAAGATCCAGATATGAATGCCCCTCAATTCCCCATTATCGCTGTTTACCCGGGAACGAGTCCGGATGATATGGAGGAACTGGTGGTGAAGCCGGTCGAGAAAAGATTGTACGAACTGGAGAACGTGCGCAAGATTAACACGACAATTAGCGATGGCTTAGCGGTGTTCGCGGTCTATTATAAATACGGTGTGAACGTGGACGAGAAATACTCCGAGGTTGTTCG
>CAILUB010000158.1 GCA_903837305.1 uncultured Cytophagaceae bacterium | reverse complement strand
TCAAAAAGGTCTCTTTCGAAGAGGGTTTTTATGAGCAGCTAATTGAATTAGTAAGAAACAAGCATCCAGACCTATTAAAAAAGCACCCTAAACTGGTGAATCGCGATTCAGTTAAAACGATGGTGTTAAGCTTTTTGATGGATACAGAGAAAAGACACCGGGAACATATGGCTATCGTAGAATTAATGGAAAGGGTGTTTCCTAGTATTTGCGAGTATGTGAGTTCAAATTTAGTGTATCGGAATTTTAGATCACCCATGCCCTATCTCTTGCAGAGAGCAGAGTCTTTTTTAGTCTTAGATCTTGTCGCTAAAGAGTTAATTAAGTCATTCCCTAATTCAACATTACTGACAATTCACGATTGCTTTCTCATGGAAGATGCGGCTCTAGATAGACAAGCTGTAATCCAGAAGATCAAACAGGTGTTATTTGACTTTACTGGAATTACACCTGGCATCGCAATAAAAACGTCTAATCCAATGCTTGAACTAGTAGACTCGGTAGACAAAGTAGTCAAGAAGCTAGAAAGAAGAAGTAGGGTAAAAGAGCATGTGAATGACTCAGAAGAAAAGCGATTATTCTCTCCTGCGATGATCAATCTTGTGGAGAAAGGAATCTGCTTTCATTATTATGGGGAAGAACGTGTTAAAGCATTGGAAGAATTCAAAGTATTCATTAATAACCGGTATCCTTTTTAAGTTTTAAATGGATTTTAATGAATTCTGTGGTATTTATAGATAAACAATATGAATACAAAAAACAACATGAACAGGACTGAAGTAGTCCGCTTTAGACTATCCCTAAAGGAACGTCAAATCATCAATGCCATAAACCAGATAGATTGCACAAATGTCAGTGAGCATGTAAGACGCTCATTGTTGTTATATGCCAAAACGAATCATCCAACTATTTTCGAAAAAGGATCGTGAGCAAGCCCCAATTTTCAGAAAAATTCTGGAAAAAATTTAAAATGGATATTACTTCTCTTTGGTTATCGAAGGCATTTCCTGGGGGAAGTCCCCTCCCTATAAGAGCTGGGATACGAGAAGGCATGGGGGTAAATAATCTAGTTTTTAGATAATTTAATAAGTTTGAAAAAAAATAATTTCAATATTTGTTTGAAATTATAATATTTCAAAATACCTTTGTCAAACAATTAGGAAAAACATGTCTACTCTTTTAACTTTTTCGTCGGTATTAATGGCTAAACAGGCTTTCTTTTTCTTTTTTGGGACAGTAGGAGAAAGCCAAGAGGAACATGATAAAAAGACAGAAGAGTTCTTGAATAATGATGAGTTTACTATTGATACAATTCGTGATGTAGAAAATTCTTTATTATTAAAGGAGTTACAAAAGTTGAAAGATGAGTACAGAGAAAATTACTACGGCGAGTTAAATGAGATTGCCAATAAATTTTCCGCATTTGGCTATAATCACATTAATCGTATTTTTAAGCATAATCGTATTCAAATTTCTAGACTTAGATTGTTGATTCAGCCGGATACGATTGTAAGTGTTAATAAGAGTTCAAACAAAGAACAAAAATACTCTGTGATGAGAGCCTATTGGATGGATGACTCTGGGAAGAAGGTACTTAAGTTTTCACTTAGCCTGGGAAATACCTCTAATC
>CAILUB010000157.1 GCA_903837305.1 uncultured Cytophagaceae bacterium | reverse complement strand
TTGCTGAATGTGCCAGTAAATTGAATATCACCAGCAATGCTTTCAAGTAACTGTTTAGCCGAGGTTGAGGTAAGTTTAATAGCCTCAGAAGAAACTGTTTTTCCAGGTTCTGCACCAGTGCCAACAAATTGGCCAAATATTTCAGCAATCGCCTTGGCTTCTTCTGCGGTAATAGCCATTACTTGCCCTCTCTTTCGGTAGCATCCTTCATAGTGTCCTCTTCAAAATAACGATTAAGTAAATCTTGCAGTTTAGGATGCCAAACTTTTGAACGCTCATCAATAAATTCTATATAATCTTTTTTTATTTTAGATTTTTGAGCACTTCTGGCTGGCAAACTTTGATAAAGTTCAACTACGGTATTTCTAATAAGCATAAATTGTTCAACATCTTTCCATAGTTTAGTATCACCGTATTTTTTCATCCAAACATCATTAGATACTATAGAGTTTAGGGCATAGGCGTAGCGAAAAGATTTATCTCCACGTTGTGGGTCATTGTATTCTGTCCACCACGCTTCACTTTTCTTTCTAATTATATCATTGGCAATGGCACGGCGGGCTTCTAATAAATCTGGACTAGAACGAAGTGATTTGCGACGTTTTGCTGCTTCTGTTTCAGCAATTTCGGTTACCTCATTGTACATAGCCCAGCCTCTATTAATTTGCCTACGTTCTTCTTCTTGCTTGGGAGTTAACTTAAGATTATTTAATATACTTCCGTCTGGAAGTTTAGTGTTTGGGTCATTAAGTATTCTGAAAACAGAAAGGTTAAATTCTTCTTTGCCTGAATCAATATCAAGGGTTAATAGGCCAACCAACTCAGGACTTTGTTTTGCCAACTTTTCTGCAAGACCAGTTGAATCCTCAAATACACGTTTATATGATTCAACGTTTGGTGAAATAAAGGCATTTGCATTTGAACCCTTAAAGTTTACTCTGTCCAACGGAAAATTAGGTCCAAGTTTAGCGGTAAACTCTGCACCAGCAAGTTCTCGTGCCGTTGTTTCGTTATTAGTAAGCGGTCTATATTTGTTGACCAATAAATTATAGGCTTCTTCATACAGCGCCATTGGGTTGGTATCAACTTTGGCTGGAACACCAAAAATAGATGCAAAACTCCAGTTAGCCCTAACAGCGAAATTTTTTCTAGTATCACGGTAAACTGTTTCTTCACCAGGATATTTCATAATACCCAAATCTTCTAGGGTCTTATAATAATTATGAACATCTTTCCAGGCATTTAAGAAATCTGCATTTCCTTGCGGGCCATTAGCATAGAACCAGGCATCTTTTGCCCACCTTGGGATTAATGAAGATTTCCAGTCGGTTTGTGGACCATACGGAAATAAAACGTCATAATTGGCACCGAGCCAACCCTTCATTAAATCCTCAAACTCTGGTTTGCGTTTGTAAATATCTGCAACTAGAACACTGGAAAATATAGATGGCGCTGGATAGTTAAGCAAGAATCCTATTGAGCGAGCATTTAACCTAATGCCCTTTCCGCCAAAGAATCCCATTTCTTTACTTCCTGGAACTACTAGGTGTGTAGCCTTTAGTGGGTCATCTGTAGGATTACCATATTGGTCTATACCAAATGACCTAAATGCCGCTTGATAATTATACAAGAATTGACCGACACGCTCTGGATTTTTTAAAGTAAATCTTCCATAACGATAAAAAGCATTTAAAGATGCAGTAGGAAAAGCAGTCGCTACTCTGGCAGCATACAAGGCTCTGTTTTGTCTACGAATTGTATAAAATGTTTTATCATTCATTTCTAACGCTTCTCGCCTAGCAGCAGAACGTAATACTTCTAGTTTTTCAAAATTAAAAGTTCCGTCTTTATTAAAAAAAGTAAAACCTTGTTTGGTTAATTCATTTGCTTTTCTAGCGACAGCATCTGGAAAGAATCTATCAGCAGCAGCCCAACGAATTGGGTTTTCTGGGCGGGTCAATAATCCAAAAATCTTTGAAGCGCCATTGTTTATAGCACCTTCAATTTTATCTAAAGTCCTATATCCAAATTCAGATGCTATGTGAACATTAAAATCTAGTGGGTGTATCGGGCTAAGTCTACCTAAATCATCACTTAAAATTTTAGCCAATTCTGCAGAGTTAACATCCTTAGAGAGGGCTAAAGCCTGGGCTTCAATATTTGGTAAATATCTATTTACCAACCCAACCCTATCTCTTACTGTTTCTACTATGGCAGATGGGCTAGTGTCGCCAAATTGTTTAAAATAAACCTGACCCTCACGACTTAATCCCCACTCAATTAATTCTTTTTCGGTGTTTCTTGCAAAAATTTTATTAATTAATTTATCACCACGAAGTGAACGATTTACAAAATAGGCCAATTCGTCAAAATAGAGTGGGTCATTTACAAAAGTAACGGTGGATGGTCCACGTCGCAGGGTAAGGTTTGAACGAACACCAGTACCTACTTGGCCCAAATAAGTTGCAGCGACAGTGCGTGAGTTAGAAAACTCATCACTAAATGCGGCACCAAATTTGTTTTCCGTAAATAAAGATTCTATTGGAATCCAATTGCCTTCAATTTCTCTATATTGAACTGGTTTTCCATAATAACGTTTTTTATAAGCAGCATCTTTTAAATAAACATCTGCTTGGGCTTTTCTGGCGCCACCAAGTCCAATAAGAATGTCATCAACAACCTTATATTGTTTTGCAATTTCTTTATTTGCTGCAAGAATTTCTTTAGCATCGGGAGCCAGTGTGTGTATGGAACCCTTAGCCTTAGTAATTGCTGCTTTGGCATTAGCAATATTTGCGCCATATTTTGCTGTTGGACCAGATAAAGATTCTAAGAAACTAACTCTGCGCTCTAATGAAGCAATGGTTGGAACGGCAGCCTGCTCACCAAATGGACGGACTGCATCACGCAGTTCAAATTCAATATCATCAACTAATTTAGATGCAGCATTTAAATCT
>CAILUB010000156.1 GCA_903837305.1 uncultured Cytophagaceae bacterium | reverse complement strand
TCATAATCTAAAAAAGAGTTCTGGAGCAGATAACTCAATAAATAGAGTTGAAATTAAACCTACATTTGACTCTTTACCTTATCCAAACATAAGTTGCAATGTTAAGATACCCAATCTTAACATCAATAACATTGGTTACTTCTTTTTCCCCGATGCATTGTTAATCGTTAATTCAAAAGAATATGAACTTATTGACTACAAACGTTTAGTGTTAGAAAGTAATCAATCTCGTTTCATCGAAACTGAGAAAGATACCTCAAACTTGACCATTGAAAGCTATACTTATAAATATGCAAACAAAGATGGAAGTGCTGACCAAAGGCATTCTTATAATCCTGCTTTACCTATTTGTTTGTACTCTAAATATGAATTGATTCATGACAAGAATTCCCTTTTCAAGTTGATGTCATCGAATTCAATAATTGTAAATCCTAGAATAAATTCGACCAGCACTGAAACAGAATTAACTAATAAAGACGAATACTGGAGTCTTATAGGTGACCTTAAAGTACAAATTACTAAACTCTATAACCTTTTATTAGAAAGCTCAGAGGTAAATGAGTTTCTTAAAAAACACTCAAAAGAGAGTGAAATTCAAGATTATAAAGAAATCCTTCAAATTTGTTTGTTGTTTGATATTTCAAAGGTCTACAATCTACTTCTTGAAGAATTTGGAGATAATAAGATCCAAAAGGCAGTACTGGTTTCAATTTCGGCAGAATTACTTGGCGAAGATGCTGATTTCATCAATAATCAATCCTATGATAAATTAATAGGAGATTCTAATAACAGTAAACTCGCTAAAGTATATTCATCATGTTTGGGCTTTGGTAAAAATAGCAATCCAATCAATGTTAGTATCAACAATAAAAAGGAAGAAGAGGTATTCTCATTACCATCCATTTTACGACTTTCAAACTTTAGCCAAAGTGACGAGTACAGTGCTTTTTTATATAGGGTAGCATCAGTATTAACTAAATCTGATAATGTGGTAACCCCAGAGGAAGAAAAGGCTTTAAATGGAATTTTCAAGATGCTTAATCCGAAAAGCACACAGAAAACAGGAAAGAAGAAAATGGATAAGAAAATGGATCAGCCTACATTGGAAGCAGCTTTAAAGGAGCTTAATGACATGGTAGGACTTGAAGGTGTTAAACAAGAAGTTAACTCGCTTATAAACTTTGTAAAGATTCAAAAAGAACGAGAAAAACATGGTCTAAAACAAAATGACATCTCTTACCACTGCGTTTTTACTGGTTCACCTGGTACAGGAAAAACAACTGTTGCAAGGGTCTTGGCCAACATATTTAGGTCATTAGATGTGATTGATACAGGGCAATTGGTAGAAACAGACAGGGCTGGCATGATAGCAGAATATGTAGGTCAAACTGCAGTAAAAGTTGATAAACTTGTAGATGAATCAATGGGAGGAGTCTTATTCATTGATGAAGCATATTCCCTATCAACTGGAAGTTCTGAGGATTTCGGTAAAGAAGCAATAGCTACATTATTGAAAAGAATGGAAGACAACAGAGACAACTTAATAGTCATTGTAGCCGGATATTCCGATAAAATGAAAGACTTCATTGACATGAATCCAGGTTTAAAATCAAGATTCAATCGATACATCCATTTTGAAGATTTTGCACCTAAAGACATGATTAGTATCTATCATAAAATGTGCCAAGGTTCTGATTACACGATTAGTAATGAGGCTGAACAATATCTCCAATCACAATTTGAATCAGCTTATAATTCAAGAGATGAAAGTTTTGGAAACGGCAGATTTGTTAGAAACACATTCGAGAAGTCTATAGAAAACCTATCAAATAGAATTGCTAAAAGTGATAAAATCACAAAAGAGCTACTTACTACGATTGAAAAGGAAGATATCAACTTCTAAATCATCAAGCTATTTTTCATTTTTAGCCAGTAAAATAGAGGCAATATAACCTGCGAAAGTCCCACAAAGCCCTACCCCAGTGGTCATTAAAATGGCGGCTATGATTCTACCTTCAGTGGTTACTGGGTATTTATCTCCATAACCAACCGTGGTCAAAGTAGTATATGACCACCATAATGCATCTTCTGCTGTTTTTATATTACTATTAGGTGCAGTTTCTACCTGAAGAATAGTTACTGACGAAAACAAAACCATAAGAAAAGCAATTACACCAACAGTTGATAGTAATCCTTTGGATTTATCTTTATAAACATGTTCTACAATATGCTTCATTGATTTAAAAGCCCTCAATATTCTAACTAACCTTAAAAGCCTTAATACTCGACCTACCCTCAGGAAGTCGATAAAAGGTATACTGGAGATTAAATCAATCCAACCCCATTTTAAAAACTGTAATTTATTAGGTGCCTTGTAAAATCTGTAAAAGAATTCGATTAAAAAGACGATACAAATAAAGTTATCTATTTGTGATAAAATCTTTTGAATTTCAGGTGTGACACTAAAAAAGGTTGTTATAACCAGGGAGATAAGGACATAAAATGACAAAATCAATATTACTAAACTAAGCCCACCAAATACTACTTCGTCATTATTTGAATCTTTCTTTACCATCTTAATCTTCTTAAATATTTACCTTTTGTGTGATAATATACTCTACTCCTTATTTTGCTTTTATAAGCACCGGGACTTGTATTATAGGATCTTCTATAATGACCACTAACAAATTTACCTTTTCTAGTGATATATGGTCTAACGAAACTTGATTTCCTTTGTGCTGATAAATCAGTTGACAAAAGCAAAACAATAAGTGACATTGCTATCATTAAAATATGAAATTTCGATTTCATAACTATCAATTTTAATGGTGGAAAGTATTGTTAATTAACCAGCATTTCCCTTAGATTATCCTTAAAGTTATAAAAAATCAAACTAGATTTAATCAATTTGATATGTTGATTAATTAATACTATTATTGAAGTAGATTTACTCTGATAAATTGTCAAATAGTTCATGTAATTTTTGTTGCAAAAGTTTCTTATCTGGAAGCTGTGTTTTATACGCTGAAACCATAGTCGGTGAAAGACTTCTACTCAATGCATATTCAACTACTTCCTTGTCTTTGTCTCTACACAACAAAACACCCATACTCGGGTTTTCATGTGATTTTTTCACGTCTCTATCTAGTGCTTCTAAATAAAAATTTAATTGCCCTAAATGCTCAGGCTTAAACTTATCAGCCTTAAGTTCAAATGCCACTATACACTGTAGTCCTCTATGGTAAAACAGTAGATCAATGAAGAAATCAGTGTTCCCTACCTGCAATTTGTATTCTTCTCCAATGAACAAAAAGTCTTTCCCAATTTCAAGAATAAAACTCTTCATTTGACTTACAATTCCTCGTTGTAAATCACTTTCACTATGAGCTTCTGGTAAATTCAAAAACTCAAATACATAGCTATCCTTGAAAGTGTTATTTAAATCATGTCCTTTCCCCCTCAACAGTGTTGAGAGTTTCGATTTACCAATTATCATGCGCTCAAAAAGGCTAGATGATATTTGTCTTTCTAGTTCTCGAAAGCTATAACCCTCTTGCTTGGTTAGTTTCAAATAAAACGCCCTTTCATCAATTGTCTTACACCTTGAAAATATAGCTAAATTATGCGACCATGAAATTTCTCTCAACAGTGTTGAGAGTTCAGGAAAGTGTTCATAAGTCTCATAAAATTGTTTCATTCTCCAAAGATTCTTATCGGAGAAACCTTTTATTTCAGGTTCTTGAGTTAGTATGTGACTTGCTAAATCTTTAACAATGGAATCACCCCATTCTGATAGTTCAATTTTACGACTGATATACTTGCCTATATTCCAATATAGGTTTAAGAGCTCTGCATTCACGGCCCTGATAGCTTTAGTACGTGATTGCTTAATTAGTTGAATAATATCTACAAAGCGATTTTCCATATTTATATTCCTTATAATACACGAACAAGGTATATATTTTATGTACCAACCGTTAAGATTGCAATCACCTTAGGCAATATTATCAAGGAACTGATAATTGATTAGTGTACTCAATAGAAAGGAAGAATATTGAAATAATAAAATAGTTTGACAGATAGGTTCAATCTCTTCTCATTGACCTCAGTTGGCGAGCTGATTCACCACCTTTAGGCTCAACCAAAATAAACACAATGAAAAAATCGCTAGTAACTATCGCCTTACTTTCTGTTTCTATCCTAGGATTCTCCCAGTCACCTATCCCCTAACCCTGCAGCGACTTGCTTTATGTAGTTTTAAAGGCCAAAACTATTGGCCAAATGTCAGACCGCGAATTCGCCTACTTCAACCAAAAAGAGAAAGACTGTGCAGAATTCAGAAAAGCCCAAATGCAAGAGGAAGTAAAGGTCGAAACTTTGAAAATCACTAAAAAGACCATGAACACTTACTGGACCATCGCGGCGATAGGCGTGTTATTATCGCTGATACCGTTATTGTTGCTGTAAGGATTCGCTTTAAGGGATTAATCCCCCTTTCTTAACTTCCTGCGGTTCTTATTTCGATAATAATATCCCCTCGAATTAATGCGATTCTTGAATGCTCTTTTAGAAGAGCTCACTCCTAATCTGGCGTGGGCTTTTCTTCTTTGACCCGATTGAGTAGTACTTGCTCGCGCATAAGAGGATTTCCGCGTTTTCTTCGAATAATCGATGGGTTGCAGATCGCAGCTCATAAGCGAAAGAATTAGGGTAATTGAATAGAGAAGCTGCTTCATGTTTTATTTCCAAATTTTCGAACTAAAGATACCCCATTAGATTTTAATTAAAATATTCTTATTTTTAGTTTTTATAAAGCATCCTGATTCTATTTCTGTTTAAGTGCTTCTAAAACCTATTATACTACTATGAAAAATAATCGTAGAGAATTCATTCAAAAAATTGCCTTAGGTGCCGCTGGCATAAGTTTTGGCAATATTCACAATGCCTTCAGTGCAAAAAGTTATTCCCGAATTTTGGGAGCAAATGACCGTTTAAATGTAGCCTTAATGGGATGTGGACGTCGAGTTAGCGCCTATTATGATGCTTTAAAAGACAAAAAAAACAATGTGGATGTGGCCTATATCTGCGATGTGATGAAAAAGCAACGCGAAAAGGTAGGCCGTGATTTACAAGGAAAGGTCAGCGGAAAGGCGACGTTAGTGAATGATATTCATGACGTTTGGAATGATAAAAGCGTCGATGCGATATTTAATGCGACTCCAGACCACTGGCATGCACCAGGTACTTGGATGGCCATGCAAGCTGGCAAGCACGTTTACATTGAAAAACCCTGTAGTCAGAATCCGCGTGAAGGGGAATTACTGGTAGCATTTCAAAAAAAATATGGTAAAGTGGTCCAAATGGGGAACCAGCAGCGCTCCTCTAAAGAATCTCAAGAAATCATTTCCGAGATTCACAAGGGTACCATTGGGGAAGTATACAAAGCCCTTGCCTTTTATTCGAACCAGCGTGGAGAAGTTCCACATCAAAAAAAAGCCCCTGTTCCTGAAGGTTTAGATTGGGAATTATGGCAAGGTCCTGCACCACATCAGGAATACACGTCGGAAACCTGGGATTATAACTGGCACTGGTATGGCTGGAACTGGGGAACTGCAGAGACTGGCAACAATGCGACCCATGAATTAGACGTTGCTCGTTGGGCACTACAAGTAAAATACCCAGAAAAGGTAGAAGTAGAAGCGGCAAAACGTCATTTCAAAAATGACGGCTGGGAAATGTACGACACCATGGATGCGACGTTCCGCTTCCCAGAAAATAAAGTCATCCAATGGGACGGCAAAAGCCGTTCAGGCTATAAAACGTACGGTAGCGATCGCGGAACCATTATTTATGGAAGCGAAGGTTCTGTTTTTGTTAACCGAGAGGGCTACACACTTTTTGATCGCAACGGTAAAAAAATCAAAGACAGTAAATCAAGTGGAACGGAAGCTGGCAACACCCTAGGTGGCGGCGGTGACATGACAGATTCACATGTCGCGAATTTCTTCAATGTAATAAGAGGCACAGAGACTAAATTAAACTCCCCTATCGAAGAAGGTGCCATCAGCCAAATGATGTGTCACTATGCGAACATTTCATACCGGATCGGGAAATCATTCCAAGTGAACCCTGCGGATGGCCATATTTTGGACAAAGAAGGTATGAAGCTTTGGGGTAGAGAATACGAAAAAGGTTGGGAGCCTAAATTATAAAATCGCAAAAAGTGTTACCCCGGTCATAGAAACCACCTCGTTTGAGGTGGTTTTTTTATAAGCTGGAGTGGCGTTATTTAATTACTACTTTTAAACAAAATCAATCAATAGCCTGTTTTATTTGATATCTTCCTAAAAAATTCTGGAGTCCTACCTATGAAAACTAACCTGCACGTCTATTTTCGAGCAATCCTGGGATTATGCTTCATCATGCTTGTTCAATTGCAAGCAGAAGCCCATTTCTCCGGCTACTCCCGTCCGGATTCCAGTTCGTTCAATCAATTCAAAGGGTCTATTTTAGATAGCAAAACAAAGAATGAGCTCATCTTTGCGAGCATTACCGTCTCAGGTACAAGCATCTCTACGATCAGTAATAGTGAGGGTAAATTCTCCATTAAAATTCCTACGGAAAAGCAGAACGCTAGCCTGGTAATTTCCTTTTTAGGATATAAAAACAAGGTTGTTTCCATCAAAGAATTAAAGCCAGACAAGAATATACTGTTTTTAGAGCCCAGCAATACGATGCTCGCTGAAGTGGTTGTAAATACGTCAGATGCATATACGCTATTTTTAGGGGTATTAAATAATCGCTTACAAAATTATGGAGATGACCCCATCGAAATGACAGGGTTTTATCGAGAAACCATTCGCAAACGACGTACCTATGTCTCCCTTTCCGAATCCATTCTTAGTATTCAAAAGCAGCCCTTCGCAGGTAATTTGCCAGACCAAATCAGTCTTTTCAAGGGTAGAAAAAACACGGATTACACTAAACTAGACACCGTCAATTTCAAATTACAGGGAGGACCTTTTTCCGCCTTGTATGTCGATGTAATCAAATACCCCAGCTTCATATTCTCGAAAAATGCGCTAGAAATATACGATTTTAGTTTAGAGGAAAACACCCAAATAAATGGCAAGCAAGTGTTGGTTTTAGCCTTCAAACAAAAACCAAGCTACGAAAACCCGCTCTATTATGGGAAATTATATATCGATGCAAAAAGCCTTGCAGTCGTAAGCGCTACTTTCTCCCTAAATGTAGAGGATAAAATCAGGGCAGGTCTTCTATTTACGCGCAAAAAACCTGCTGGCCTTGACGTGTACCCTACTGAGGTGAGCTATCAAATTAACTACCGACAACAAAATGGCAAATGGATTTTTGCCTATTCTCGTGGGGATTTGACGTTTAAATTGAATTGGGCCAAAAGAATATTCAACACCGTCTACACTTCCACAATTGAAATGGCCGTAACCGATTGGAAAAAACAGGACATCAAAGAGGTTCAAACTACCCAAGAATTGACCTCTAACGTAATCATGTCGGATAAGGTGGAGAGTTTAGCGGACCCTGATTTTTGGGGTAAATACAATATCATCGAACCCGAAAAATCAATTGAACAAGCCATCCGGAAAATTCAAAGAAAAGCCTTGAACGAGCGGGGTGAGGATTAAATTCGAACCTGAAAGCGAAAGAAAAGATTGCTATAAGTCTTTATGATAAAGGCTAGCTTTGATCAGGTGGCCTTTATTTTATGATTTCAAATTCAGTTGTTGCCTTTTTGCAACTACTCCCTAGAAAAACTCGGTTTTGGGTAAAAGAATAGAAGTTTAACTTACTGGACTTATTTGTATTTGTCCCCCAATCGCTCGTAATACTTTCATTATAGTCTCAAATTGAGGCTTAGATCCATCCGAAAGTGCTTTATATAAACTAGGCCTGCTTAAACCTGTTTCATTAGCGATTTTAGACATACCTATCGATTTTGCAATATTTCCAAGTGCAACAATAAAGTCTGATTCATTACCCTCAGCTAACACAGCATTTAGATATTCCGTAACCATTTCATTACTATCTAAATAGTCTGCAATATCAAATTTCGAAGTTTCCATAATTCTCAATTGTTAATTTGATGTAAAATATTTTTAGCCTTAATGATGTCTTTTTGTTGGGTTGATTTATCACCACCAACTAAAAGAATGATAAGTCTTCCCTCTTTTTCCTTTAGATATATTCTGTAACCTTTAGCATAATCTATTTTCAATTCTCGAATGCCATCGCCTACAGATTCACAATCTCCAAAATGACCATCATTTTCGACTTTTTGAATCCTAAATAATATAATTGCCTTAGCCCTTATATCCTTCAGCTTTCGAAGCCACTTATCAAATTCTACTGTTTTTTCGATTAGGTACATTTGATACGTGTATTCAATTGGATACAATATTAGTCAATAATAAGCATTAATAAAAACAGGTTATATATAATTGAACCGTTGCAAAAAATGCAACAGTTGCCACCCCTTCTTTGGCATAATCATTTAAAACTGATAATTTCAAGGAAATATAATCCTGTAACATTACCCATGGAAGTACACCACCACAGCCACCACCCTAAATCCTGGAAAGAATACGTTCAAGAATTCTTAATGCTATTCTTCGCCGTCTTTCTTGGCTTCATGGCTGAATATTACCTCGAATACAGAGCGGAGAGACATAAGGAGCACGATTATTTAGTGAGCATGAATAAAGATCTGAAAGCGGATTTAAGTGAAATGG
>CAILUB010000155.1 GCA_903837305.1 uncultured Cytophagaceae bacterium | reverse complement strand
CGCAAACCGTGAGATTGTAAAGAACATTGGTTTCTCTATGTCTTACAGATGGCAGGGTGAATTTGCTTGGCAGTCTTCCTTCGTAAATGCAGATGTTTCTACGTTCCAATTATCTAAGATGCCTGCATTTGGAACTTTTGATGCTCAAGTGAGCTTAAAAATGAAGGCTTTGAAGTCTAACATGAAAATTGGAGGATCTAACTTGTTTAATAGTGATGGATACAGACAAGCATGGGGTAACCCTACGGTAGGTACTATGTACTATGTAAGTTTAACTTTTGATGAGTTCTTGAACTAATTAAGATAAATAGTCACCTTTAAAAGGCCATCCAAGAATTTTGGATGGCCTTTTTTATTTTTTCAAGTTTTTTAGCCCCCATCACTTGAAACGCTGATGTCCTTTTAAATAAACAAACTGAATTGGCTTAAAGTGAATTTTATAATTAATTGAAACTCTGAAAGGGATATGTTGATCCATAGGTTTTTCCTAAGTAGTCTACGTTAAGCCCATGTTAATTAATGTTAAAAAAAATATACCTAATTGTGGAATTCAAATAAAAAAACTTTTAACTTGCACCAAATCAACAGTCCATTGTTTCGATTTAAATGTATTATCCCTCAACGAGTTAATGCATTTGAGATGAATAACTCAAAAAATCGCTTGAGTTAACGTCCCAAGATTTCGTAAATAATGGGCCATAAACAAAATTTTAATAAATATGAGGAAAATTTTACTCCTAGGTCTCACATTGCTGATGGCTAATGCGATTGCATTTGCACAAGGGCGTGTGGTTACCGGTACAGTTACTTCTGTAGAAAATCGAATGGGTGTACCAGGTGCATCAGTTCTTGTTAAAGGTACGACTGTGGGTACTACCACCGATTTAAATGGTAAATATTCCATTAACGTTCCTACTGGAAAAAGTGTGTTAGTATTCAGATCTGTTGGTCTAATTGCTCAAGAAGTGAATGTTGGAAGCCGATCCATCATAAACTTGGGTTTGGAAACTGATAACACAGCCTTGAATGAGGTGGTCGTAACGGGATACGGTACGCAAACGAAACGTGAAGTGACGGGTGCAGTATCATCTGTTAAAGGGTCATCTATCCAAAACTTACCTTTACAATCTTTTGACCGTGCCCTTCAAGGACGTGCGGCAGGAGTACAAGTTAGATCGTCTAACGGTCTTCCAGGTGGTTCGGTAAATATCCGTATTCGTGGTGTAGGATCTATTACTGCAGGTAATGAACCCTTATTTATCGTAGATGGTGTTCAATTAAACAACACCTCTAACGCGTCATTTACCCAATCTAACCCACTTGCTTTCTTGAACCCGAATGATATCGAGTCAATGGAGATCTTAAAAGATGCTGCTTCTGCTGCCATCTATGGTTCTCAAGCGGCTAACGGGGTAGTTATCATTACTACTAAAAAAGGAAAGAAAGGTAAGGCTAAGTTTGAATTAAATGCCTTCTCTGGAGAAACTCAACCAATGAAGTACCTAGATGTACTTACGGGTTCTGAGTGGTATGGAATGCGTAGAGATGCTTTTATAAATTCTGGAAATACTTTACCAGAAGCAAATGCATTGAGTAATATGGGACGCCTTCCATCCAACTGGTCAACACTTACTAGACCAGCTTTAGACGCTATTGGTTTAGCTTTGCCTAATTACGATTGGCAGCGTGAAGTGATGGGAACAGGTAGACTTCAAAACTATGAGATGAATATTTCAGGAGGAGATGATAAAACAACTTTCCTATTATCCGGATCATACAACTACCAAGAGTCCTCATTTAAGCCTGTGGACTTTGAAAGAGGAACAGTTAGAGTTGCATTGACGCATCAAGCAACGAAGCGTTTGAGCGTAGAGACCAATATTAACCTTTCTACCTTTACACAAAATGTCCCATTCGCGGTCGAAGGTGCATTCCTAGGAAACCCTGCTTTCTCTGCGACTGCTGTACTACCACACAATCCAATCTACAACGAAAACGGCACTTACAATACGGCCATTGCCGGAGTATTAGGACAGAATATAGTATTAGTTAACGCATATAACTCAGGTTTGCAACGTACAAATACGGTAGTAGGTAATTTAATTACTAACTATAAAATTGCGAATAACCTGACTTTCCGTTCTTTATTTGGTTTAGATTATCGTTTACTTCAAGGAGATAATTACCGTGATCCACGTACTCCAGATGGAGCAGGTGTGATCGGTAGAAGTTCGGTTCAGTCTGACTGGAGAACTCGTTTCATCACGACGCAAACATTAAACTGGAATAAATCTTTCAATGCAGTTCACAATATTTCTGCTCTATTAGGTGTAGAATATTTATCTGAAGTAAGAGAAGGTATCTCTGGAGCAGGTATAGGTTTCCCTACCTTCCAGTTTAGAACTATTCAATCAGCTGCTACCCCAGAATCAATTACGGGTTTCTGGACAGGGTATAGAAGAGCTTCTGCATTTACTTCTGTTAACTATGATTACAAAAAGAAGTATTTAGCAACTCTTACAGCTCGTTATGACGGATCCTCACGATTTGGAGCGAATAACCAATATGGTTTATTCCCATCTATTCGCTTAGGATGGAGTGTAGCGGAAGAAGATTTCCTTAAGGAATCAAAACTCATATCGGAAATGAAGTTAAGAGCTTCTTACGGTTTAACTGGTAATGATCAAATCGGAAACTTCGATGCAAGAGGTCTTTACGGTGGCGGTGGTAACTATTCAGGAAGTGCAGGTATTTTACCTTCCTCACTTGCTAATTTAGACCTTGGATGGGAAACGAATAATACTACAAACGTTGGTGTGGACTTTGGATTCTTTGACAACAGAATCACAGGTTCGGTTGACCTATTTGATCGTAGAACAAAGGAATTATTATTGAGCCAGCCTATTCTTTGGACAAATGGATTCAGTGGTATTTCTAATAACGTAGGTGAACTTCAGAACAAAGGTATTGAAGTTGAAGTATCAACAGTGAACGTAGATAATGCTGGCTTCCGTTGGAATACTAGTTTCAACTTCTCTCAAATCAAGAACCAGATTGTAAAATTATATGATGGGTTATCATTCCTACCAGCAAACCCTGGTATTGCGGTAGGTCAGCCAGTAGGTAGAAGCGGTGAAGGAGCTGTCTTTGCTGCACAATATGCAGGTGTGAACCCAGCTACTGGTCGTCCAATGTGGTACGATATCAATCGTAGAATTACCTATTTGCCTTTAGCGGCAGATAGAGTTTACCGCGGTTCTACTCTTGCTACGATCTTTGGTGGTTTGAACAACACCTTCTCCTATAAAGGTTTAGAATTAACTACCTTCTTTGTATACGAATATGGTGGAGTTACCTCTGATGGACAATACGGTTTCTTGAGAGAAAACGGAACCAGATTAACTTTAAATGCGCTTCGTGAAGTAAACAATAGAGCTTGGACTAAACCTGGTCAAATCACGGATATTCCAAGAAATGTAACAACTAATGGCGGTAATGAAGTGAGAGGTGCAAGCAGAAACTCAGGTGATGCAGCCTTATTAAAGACTGACTTTATTCGACTTTCACAATTGACATTAGCCTACAGCTTCCAGCCTAGCCTAATCAATAAAATCGGTCTTACTCGTGCACGCATTTACCTTCAAGGAGTTAACTTGTGGACCTACACAGATTATCCAGGATATGATCCAGAGTTTACAGGAGCAGGTACAGGTGCTATTCCTTTAACTAAAAGCTATACACTAGGAGTTCAAATCGGATTCTAATCTATAAAAGGAAAAAAATATGAAATTAATTACTAAATTTTACTTATCTCTTGCCTTAGTAGGATCTCTCCTATTAAGTTCTTGCGATAGTTTACTTCAGGTAGATCCTAAACAATCAATAGATGCAAATGGAGCTTTAAATACGCCTGACGCGATGAACGCTGCGCTTAATTCAGTATACTCTAAATTAAGGAATGCGCGTAACTACGGCCGTGATTTGTTTGCCGTATCTGATGCATTAGCTGATGTGGGACAAACTACGAGTAACTCTGGTCGTTTAATTGGTGAAAACAATAACCAACCAGGATCTCATTTCACTGCAGCTTTTTGGCAGAATAGTTATGGTGCCATCAATGAGGCTAACCTAATTCTAGCTGCTGTAAGCAAGGTTGAAGGTGCATCAGAGGCTCAGAAGGCTCGTTGGGAAGGAGAAGCTAAGTTCTTAAGAGCTTTATACTATTTCGACTTAGTAAAAGTTTTCTCTTACATGCCTACTGCTATCTACCAACCTGGTTTAATCGATCAAGGAGGTATTCCAGTTGTATTAGAGGGAGTAATCACCTCTGGAGAGGCCTTAACTCGTAAAACTGCAAGATCAACTATCGATGCAGTATATGCACAGATATATACGGATCTAGAGGATGTTAAAAAATTAGTTCCTGCAGGAAGAGGTGTACAATACGGTTCTGGAGCAGCAGCTTCTGCCCTATTGTCTCGTGTCGCTTTGTATAGAGGAGATTGGTCTAAGGTAGTTTCAGAATCTGCTCTTGCTTTAGCAAGTAACGTAGGTACTGTTACCTCTGGTACTGCCTATGTTAATGGATGGAGAGCTCCAGTAAATCCTGAATCAATGTTTGAAGTACGTTTTGCTTTAGCGGAAGAATCAATTGGGGTGAACGAGTCTTTACAATCAACCTATACTGCTATCTTGAGTCTTACAAACAAAAACTCTCAAGGTGGATGGGGTGATTTCATTCCAAACGCTACCGTTAGAGGATTCTTTGGTTTAGCTGCTTTGCAGACTGGTACGCCAGCTACAGACAACAATAACTGGGATGTAACTAGAAATGCCGACATTAGAGCACAATTATATACTACAGGTAATACGGTTAGAGGTGCTGGTCGTCAAATCGAATGTACTAAGTTTATGGCTAAATCAGGTTTTGCCTATGCAGACAATGTACCTGTGATTCGTAAGTCAGAGATGCACTTGAATAGAGCTGAGGCTAATTACCAATTAAAGAATGAATCTGCTGCTCTTACGGAGTTAAATGCATTCAAAGCATTAAGAGGTTTACCTGCAGTAGAATTGGCTGGAAATGCACTTTTAGAAGAAATTCTTTTAGAAAGATTCAAAGAGTTTGCATTTGAAGGTCAACGTTTCTTTGACTTAAAACGTTATGGAAGAGCAATCGTGAAGACAACACCTGCGGTAAACTTGCCGTTTGATGATTTCAAGATTTTGCCAGCACTTCCACAGCGCGAAGTGGATGGTAATCCTAATATTAAACAAAACAAAGGCTATTAAAATTTGAAATCATGAAAAAAATATTCTTATTATACTCACTGGCCTTAGTCCTTGTAACCTCTTCCTGCATTGAACAAAACTACCCTAAATGGGAAGGAAGTTTAGTAGAGTTTCAAGATGCCGTTGAACGTGCGCCTGCAGCAGGTGTAACGTATCCTAGAATTACAGTAGCTAATACGGTAGGTACCGTTAACCTTCGTGTAAATCTTGTAGGTGCACACAGAGCATCTGACGAAATTATAATATACTCTGCTGTTGCTTCAGGTACCACAGCAGTAAGTGGTAAAGACTACACCATGACAGGGAAATTAACAATCCCTAAAGGTAGTAGTTTTGGCACTTTAACTGTCAATGTACTCAACACGGGTAAAGTTGGCGGTTCGGTTGATCTTTTGCTTCAAATTGATGGAAACGATGAGATTGGCTATAACTCAAATTACAACAAAGTTCAACTTCGAATTACTCGATAATTTTGTTTAGTTAAATTTTAATGATTAAAAAGACCGGATTTATCCGGTCTTTTTATCTACAACAACTGATGAAAAAATTAATCCTCTTTATTCTTCTTGGAGTATCTCCTATCGTGTCATATGGTCAAATGGCTATTCTACGTGACAATGGCACAGGTATGCCCATTACAGCAAATCCCTACATAGGCGTTAAAGGTTCAGCCTATTTAGAAGACTTTAAAAAAGGTGTCTTATACTTGAATAATGGACTTAAAGTAGAGGGACTAACTATTGCATTGAATGCCTATTCAAATAATTTGGAGTATAAAGTAGATGGAGGTCAATTTTCATATGGGCCGGACAAATTATCCAAATTTACTTACTCCTCTTCCTCTGGTGAATTGATTGAATTTACTTCAGAATACGAAGTGCCTACGATTAAAAAGAAGCGATTTGTTCAGGTTATAGAAAAGGGTAAATACTCCTTACTTTTTCATCCTTATAAAGTCATGACAGATGATCCATCGGCTACCTATGGTGCACAAGCAGCAAAGGTTTTTCAAGACGAACAAGATGTTTTCGTAGCAATTGATGGAAAGGTTTATCTATT
>CAILUB010000154.1 GCA_903837305.1 uncultured Cytophagaceae bacterium | reverse complement strand
CTTGGGTTACGATGAACTCCAAACCAGCTACTGGGTTCCCTTCCACATCTACCACCCGTCCCGTAAACGTATCGAAACTATTGTGGATGAATTCCTGACAGGCCCCAAGCGAAAGCAGGAGAATGGCAAGCAAAAGTGAGGGGTTAAGATTTTTTTTCATTCCAATACTGAAATTCTTAGTACGCCTGCTTAGTCAATTCACTAATTAATTTACCAAAGGTGTAGCCACCCTTCATTGGGAACTTTTCCGATGACGAACTGACTCCACCACCACAGCGATAGCTCCCCAAACAAGAATGACTGCAAAAACCCAATTCGGTATAAAAAAGAGATTCAAATACTTTACCAACACCGCCAGTCCGAGGATTAGAAAAGGCAAGCCATGAAGCCGATCAATTGGTTTTTTGGTCATTTAACTCGTAGTAAATAGCGTGTATTTCCATTGGAATAGCCAAAAATAAGCGTGTCCCCCAAAAAACCATACCTATTTGATCGGAACGTGAAATTCGGAACCTTGTTTCTTCCCCCCATCCTTAATCCACTATGCTACAAGGATAGCCTTCCAATGACCACTGTAGCACACAGGATGATTACATGAAAATAGGTCTTTCTTTTGCTTATCTGCTGGATTGAATTGCTTTGAGAACTAATTAACATAAATCCTAGAAAAAAAGCAACCACCAAATAAATCGAAGAATTATCCCAGGCGGTAGGCTATATGGTGTTCATCGAATGTACATATCATTTCTGTATAATTTTCTTCCAAATTCTATACATGCCATAGGCCAAAATTAAAATCAAAATCAAATTTAGAAATTGAAATCCCAGACCTATATAATCTATATTTTCCATAACAAGTATAATTTAAATTATTGTACAAGCTGAATCCAATATGCTGTTCCATTACACGCTTCAATTTTAACTTTCCAATGGGTTGGTTCTGAGACGTAAAAAGTACCGATATCTTCAATGAAAATATTATAATTGAGAGTAATAGTAATTATCCCACCATAATATCCTCCATTTGAAGGGAAAGTATTTTGATTAAAAGATTTTTTGCCTAAACTAACGCCAAAGGGAAAACCAGCCAAAGTAATGTCGAAATTATTAATTAATCCATTTCCGTAAGAAAATGTAACATCTACGTCAACAAGAGGGTTGCTTGTGTTTAATCTTTTATATACTGCTCCTTGATTATGAGGACAAAGAATTTTATATGTTCCTTTTGTAAAATTTAATTCATTAATATCCTCATTTTTTAAACTATTGTTTAAAAACTCTAGAAAAAACCTGTCATTGATATTGATTCCATTTTTAGAATAAATAGAAAGTAAACGTGATGAATCATGATGTTTCCCAGTTATGCTTTTTGCTATTATTTCAAATTCAGAAAGATCATCTAGTTTCAATCCCTGATTATAATCTTTATCAAAGCCAACTAATTCTAATTCATGTTTATCAATGATTTTTTTTACGGACTCAAATTCAAATTCATTCTCGGCTTCTATACACGAAGGAAGAATTAAAACTAGAAAAAAAAATCTGATGCTCATTTTTTTAAACTTTTCCATCTTTTTGTTTTTTTCGTTTTTTCCAACATTTTCTGGGCATCGGAATTCCCATTTTCAGCACATCTCAGATTGGTAGCTTGCAAATGATCCCGATGGCTGATCCTATGTTTAATTTCATCGCATATCAGTGCAATTTCCTTGCAGTCATTTACTTTTTTCTGAAAAAATGTAAGATTTTTCTTTTTTCAAAAACGTATCTCTTTTCCCAGAGCAAGGAGCAAATCATCCCCCGGATTATAAATCATTCGCTCTTTTGATCCAAGCTTACCAGCCAGGTCTCCTGGGCTCCCCTATTCCTTTTCTCAATCAGCTCTATCAAAAATTTGGTGCGTTCGCAGTATTTTAAACCTGTCATTCTTCGATTAGGTAAAAATTCATCAAAATAATGTTACTGGATGTCAAACTCAGCCGCTCTTGCATGGCCTTCATCTCCAAATTCAACTGCTATCCTCGAAAGACTGTAAGAACCTAGACAGTTCCACTTTCTGATTTTCAGAGAGGTTCCAAGATTCCAATCTTCCTTTTGTGGCGATTTGGATAAGATTTTTTTGGATACTTGACTTAAAGGTTCCTCTAGTCTGTTCTGCCACATCCACTACTATCAAGGAAAGGAAGGCTAGTGCCAAAAGAAAAAGTACAACTGCGATCAGATAAATCACTTTGGATCGGATTCGGATCTGTGAGTCATACTCCTCAACGGAGGTATTCAAAATAGCGAAGGGGAAAATCTCAGTTTCCATTTGGTAAAAAATTTGAAAGTGACCCACCGAATTAGCGGTTACAAAATTTAAAATCTTAGTAAAAATTCATTTAAAAAATAAAAATGTCTTTTAACAAATCTAATAACAATAAAATAATTGAATAATACAACAAAAAAATTCCTGCTATATGAAATAAAAATTTCCTATTTCTTGAAAAACCTTTGCTTACAAAGTTTTATTTCTCATTAACCCATCAGAATCGCTAGAACTCGTATAACTGTAGAAGATCAGATCTGAAATCAGAGTTATTTTTTTTTAGGTACTTGAATTTCCCTTTCCCTTGAATACCCCTTGAAAAAATCTGCCAAAAAACAATTCTTTTTCTTCTTTATAGTACCCACATTTCTTTAGGCCAAAAAATCATAACCCTTCCAAAAAATAAAACCTTCGAGGTCTGAAAAAGACCTCAAAGGTTGGAGGAACAAAACCTTCGAGGTCTGAAAAAGACCTCAAAGGTTTATTTCAAATTCTTGTATCGGATACGCTTTGGCATCACGTCGCCCAGGCGCTTCTTCTTGTTTTCCTCGTAGTCGGAGAAGTTGCCCTCAAACCAGACTACCTGCGAGTCGCCTTCAAAAGCCAAGATATGCGTACAAATACGATCTAGGAACCAGCGGTCGTGGGAAATTACTACCGCACAACCTCCAAAATTTTCCAAGGCTTCTTCCAAAGCCCGAAGTGTGTTGATATCCAAGTCGTTGGTAGGCTCATCGAGCAAAAGCAAGTTGCCGCCTTCCTTCAGCGTAATCGCCAAGTGCACGCGGTTGCGCTCTCCACCGGAAAGCACTCCTACTTTTTTCTCTTGGTCCGAACCGGCAAAGTTGAACTTGGACACGTAGGCCCGTGAGTTCACTTCCTTGTTGCCCAGCTTCATCAGTTCATTCCCTTCGGAGATCAGCTGGTACACGGTCTTGTTGGGATCCAAGGCATCGTGCTCCTGGTCCACATAGGCCAACTTCACCGTCTCCCCCACCTCAAAGTTGCCCGAATCCGCCTTCTCCTGGCCGG
>CAILUB010000153.1 GCA_903837305.1 uncultured Cytophagaceae bacterium | reverse complement strand
CTCGTAGATTCGGTGGATCGCCCTGCCCTATTTTGTGCTTTTCATTTTCATGATGTGTTTTATTCGAAGGTGGTGGATATCATGCCGCATCCGAGAACGTCTGAAGAGGTTGTGACTTTATTAGAAGATTTTGGCAGAGCGTTGAAACAAGTACCCGTGATTGTTCGAAAGGAGAATCCGGGTTATGTGTTTAATTACATGCTGATGGCCGTGATAGGTGCAGCGGGTAAGTTAAGAACAAAAGAAGTGGCGAGTATTGAGGACATCGATAAATCTTGGATGGTGAACTTCCATATGCCGATGGGGCCTTTTGGTATATTAGACAGTATCGGTTTAGATACCGCTTGGCATGTCACCCATAACCTGGAGGATGCAGGTTCTCAGGCTTTTGCTGCACTATTGAAGACCTATATCGATGCTGGGAAGCTTGGAGAAAAAACAGGGGAAGGATTTTACAAATATCCTGCCCCTGCGTATAAAGATCCTGATTTTCTAGTTTAAGCTATTCAGGCTGGTAAATACGTTCCGCATTTTTCAATACTTCAGCTTTGTCCAAAGTCATACGCTTCGTTTTCTGTGACTGGTATAATTCACGTTGATCAGCGAAGTGCTTTGATTCCGGATGAGAACTGGCCCCGAAGGTATTTACTGTCTCAATAAGAGGTAAACCACCATCCTTAGGAAATTTCACAAATCCGATGTAGGCATCGCCTGAATTCATCTTACGCTTTGATTCACCGAAAGGCTCAGACATCACCGCCGCTAACACATCCGGCATTCCGGCTTGTGGCCAATCTTGATCGCCTCTTTTTAGGCGCTGGAACTCTCCTAGCGTCACGTCCAAACGTCCGTAGTGTTTCATCAAGAAATCATGAGCATATTGCACAAGTTCAACTGCCTCTGCCTCGGTAAACAGTTCTTTAGAACCAGAATGCCTAATTTTAGACGCTCCGTAATACACGACATTATAATACAAGGCACCCACACTTTCGATATTGGTCACGTGATTCCATTCTTTCAATCCCTTGATGATTGTTGCCAAGGCCGGGTATTTAGCAGCATCTAGCGTGAACAAAACCGAAGCATCATATCCATAGGGATATAAAATCTTCGCTGGTAATTGGCGATCGAACTTGATGCGCTTCAAATCCTCCAAACTAATCTTATCATACGTTTCGATTAGTTCTTTAGCCCGTTGGGAACGGTTATTATGGTAGGTCTCATAGCCGTCGTTTTTATCAAAATTTGCCGGATTAAGACTCTCGTTTACTGCCGTCGCCATAAAGGGCGAGTGATTCGTATTGTATAAATAGCCCGCAGCTGGATTCAAATGTTGTGGTAATTCACTAAGTGGTTTGAATTTATCCCAAAGTGTTTTGCGCGTATTGCCCGGAAGCGTGGAGGCCCAGTTATAATCAGGGTTACGATACGGCATCTTACCATTCGAGATGTAGAAGATGTTATCGTCCTTGTCCGCATACATGATGTTAAACATGGGCAGGTGGTTTTGGTTCAACGCCGACTTGAATTCGGTGAAGTTCGTGGCACGGTTCATCGCATACCATTGTTGTAGAGCACCCGCATCCATAAGAGAAGGAAGACGAATGGAGAAATATTCTCCTTTGGGCGATTTCACCGTAGGGCCGTAAATGGATTCATAGGCCATCTTAGAAACCGAGAACGGAATCCCTTTAATCTGAAGCTTGATCTTTCTTTTCGTTAATGGCAACCATTCACCATCCACTTCGTATTGACCTGGATGTGCTTTGTCCGTCTTTAACTGATAGACGTCGATTTTATCTTGGAAGTTTACCGTATGCGCCCAAGCTAGATTAGGCGTTGTACCGTGGAAGATTAAAGGGCCACCAGGGAAAAGACCTCCCAAGATATTCCAACCTTCTTCAGATTGTACGTGCGCCTCATAGAAGGCCGTAGCACCTTCAATGGGTTGATGCGCGTTAATGACTAACATCGGCTCTCCTGTAGCCGATTTCGACCCTTTAATCGCAAAGGCATTGCTTCCCTCTCCGGTAAAGCCAGGAAGTGAGGGGATCGAGCCATCTAGAATCTTGGGCAATGTCTTATCCACACCACAAAAGATGGCTACAGAGAACATCGTCGTCGCGATGTAATCCTCTATTGCGATGGGGAAAATGTGTTTATTTAAAACCTCAGACGGATGGGCTTTTCCATACGCTTCTAGACCTAGTAAATAGCCTTGCACTAATTGCAAGAACTTGGGATCCATCGATTTGATTTGTTGGTCTACGACCTTTCGGGTATTTAGTAAGCCGAACACAAAATCCACAGGTGCCCCTTTCTTTCCTAGATAGGTGCCTAATTTGCCTTTTCCCGTTAATATTAAGGTTTGTATGGTCTTGAAGTCATCTTCGGAATGCGCCCAGGCTAAGCCATAGGCTACTTCAGGATCCGTAGGTGCAAAAATATGGGGCACCCCATAGGCATCGCGAGCGATCGTAATTTTATCTTTTCGGATAAGAGGTTGTTGTGCATTTGCGGTAAAGGCAAATAGAACTAGGGCAATAAAGAGAATTCTCATTTAGAATTGGGGTTAGCTAATAGATTCGCAAATAAACGGTAGGCACCAGGTACGCCGGCAGGAATTTCACGGAAGAAGACAAGTCCTGTGTAGATAAACTGACCTTTCCCGTATTTAGCCACTGCAATGTTTCCTTTGTTTTCAGCTTCATTGGGATCTGAAAATCCTAAGGGGAACTCGAAATGAGGGTCACTTGTTTCAGCTGTGTAAATACTCCGCTCTTGAATCCAATCGTTGAAATCTGCTTCACTTATCTTGTTCGGACTGTTAAAGAGTGCATGATTCGGTAGAAGGAAATTAGGCTTTGCTTCTTCTTTCGTGATACGGTTTCGTGTTACTTGTAATGGGTAGGGCGACATACTAGACTTCATAGGGCCTAAATAACTCGAAGTATTATATTGCACCACGTAATTACCCCCATTTTCAATGTATTTCATGATTTCTGGGTAAGCATTTCCCCAAAAGTCGTTCGTGTTATAGGCACGCACTCCCGTAAGCACCACATCGTATTTTTTAAGGTTAGCGGCAGTTAGGTCTTTTTCTGCTAAGAAATCCACCTGGTAGCCCATCTGCATTAAGCCCTCTGGGACTTTATCTCCTGCGCCTTTAATATAGCCTAATCGATTTCCTTTCTTCACGAAGTCGATATGAAGTAAACTTAAATTTACCGGCGAGAAATAGCGCTGAGTGGGAATATGGGGGTATTCGATGGTTTGGAGTGATAAAGAGTCTATCCATTTCTCGCTACCTGACTGAATGTGTAACTGGATGTTACTCGAAATTTTTCCTTCTTGTAGGGAAGCCTCTGAAAATGAGATTGGCCATTCGCGTTTCTCTCCTGCTTTCATTCCGTCACTTAACGTGATGTTTGCCAAAACCGTAGCTCCCGACTTCACCTCTATCTTCCCCGACTTCAGTGGGGCTAAGGCAGTAATAGAGATTTGGGTGGTTTTTGTTGATTTACTTCCTTTTGGTAATAAAACAACCGTCGAACTTAGATTAAAGACCGTTTTCGGACTAATCGCAATAGGTTGTAAGATTTCTCCTTTCACCGGGTCAATAATCAATTCCTGTACGGGCTTTTCAACACTAAACTCCTCGCCTTGGATATGGAATACCGCTTTTACCGTAAAGGCTTGATCAACTCTAGCTTGTCCAATTTTCTGTTGATTGCTTACGTTGAAATGACCTGTCGCTTTAGCTTCTTGTATCCAATACGGTTGCGTGATGGGCGCGGAGGCCGTAATGCTTCTGTTGAATGGATATTTTTTATACGGTTCTATTTTACCTCCGAAGGTGGAATCAACATCCGCAAATGAAATGGTCACATTATCTACACTGATAGGAGCGCGCACGATAAACTCCGTCTTAATAGGGAGTTTTTCACCCAAAGCAACAATTCCTTGAGTTGTCGTCGCACCTACGTACATACCAGAAGCATTGACTACCCAGGCATCTATTTCATCCAATTTTTTCTGCGTCCAAGGGCTTAGAGGCAGTGATTTGATTGACTTTTTCAAGCTGATAAGTGCCGGAATGCTTTCATAGGGCTTCTCCGGGTTATAGCCTTTAATAATGGGTATGATTAAGCCATCAATGTTTGCATTGACGCGATTCCAAGTAGCATCTACCCCATCCCACAAGAAATCTTTAGGAGCTTCACCTCCTAGAGTCGCGAAATATTCTGTGCTTCTGCCATGGTCAACAGCAAATCCAAAACCTTGAGATTTATGTTGGCTACGGCTGAAAGCGGCTAATTCGCCTGTGCTTTGGCCTAAAAAAGGCAGATAATCACCTATGTTCACTTTGAATTGAGATTCAGCAATAGTTGAATTACCCGTAGAACCCGGGAAACGAAACGTGTTCCAAAGTAAGCGTTTAGCCTGCCACACATCCACGCCTTGTTTTAACTGCTCAGGAAACATTTTCGAATCAGCCGCTGCTTTGTAGGCTTCAATAGCTAAGGCCGCGGAGGCCGAGTGATGTCCATGACCAGCGCGCGCATCTGGAGGGAAACGAGTGAATATGATATCTGGACGTGTTTTTCGGATTACCCAGACTAAGTCTGCTAGAATTAATTGTTTGTCCCAGAATGCCAAAGCTTCATCCGTCGATTTCGAAAATCCAAAGTCAAAAGCTCTTGAAAAATATTGATTCGCTCCGTCGATTCTTCGCGCGGCTAACAATTCCTGGGTTCGGATAAGTCCTAAAGGAACCCCTTGTTCGTCCCCTATCAGGTTTTGGCCTCCATCTCCCCTCGTACACGCAAAATAGTTGGTCTCCCAATGTTGTTGCTGAGCAAACCAAGTTAACATGTGTGTACTTTCATCATCTGGATGAGCCGCCACGTGTAAAACGGATCCCAAGACCCGTAATTTCTGAAGATCTTCGCCTAACTGAGCGGACGTACGCGGCTGTTGAGCTAGTGCAGGAATGGCCAATAAGGCCAGTAGGATAATTTTTTTCATTAGTTCAGCATGTTTCTGTTCCAAGGGCCACGGTAGTTTCTAGCTAATAAGGCAGTGGCTTCAGGATCGTTTAATATTGTTTTAGTACCAGGATCATAGGAAAGAGGTCTACCCAGTTTCATTGATAAATTAGCAATAATACAGGAAGCGGTCGAAATGTGTCCTTCTGAAATATCGGCCACTGGTTTTGTTCCTTTATCTATGGCTGCTAAGAAATCAAGCATGTGCCCACGCGTAGCTGGCGCTGCATTTAATTCAATGCGGTCTTCTTTTAAATCTTCTGGGTATTTCTCTTTTTCATAGACCACGTCCATGTGTAATTTTTCTGCTTTAGAGTCTGTGGGCGTGAAATCGTATTTCATTGTGCTCATTCGTAAGGTTCCTTTCTCCCCATAAATGGTTAATCCCCACGGATATTCTGGATCTGGTGCCGTGCCCCAGCTTCTATGTTGCCAAACACAATTCAAGCCATTGTATTCAAAAACAGCCGTTTGCGTGTCAGGGATGTTGGATTTGCCCTCTTTTTGGACATAAATCCCTCCTTCCGAACTCACGCGGTTAGGCCAACCTAAATCCAGCATCCAGCGCGCCGTATCGAACATATGAATACACATATCGCCCATAATTCCATTGCCATATTCCTCAAATGTTCTCCACCAGCGGGTGTGAGGTAAGCCATCGTAGGGACGCAATGGCGCAGGACCCGTCCACATCTCATAGTCAAAATAGTCAGGCACTGCCTGAATAGGTGGATTGCCGTTGTTACGCATATGGTAATAGCAATACATTTCTACGTGAGCTACTTTACCCAATAAACCTTTTTCTACAATTTCTTTTTTAGCCTGAATCAAGTGTGGCGTACTCTTACGTTGAGTTCCTACCTGAACCGTTTTGCCGTATTTTCTAGCTGCCGCTACCATCGCCTCACCTTCTAGCACATCTACTGAAATCGGTTTTTGGACATAGACGTGAGCTCCTGATTTAACTGCATCGATCATCTGTAAGGCATGCCAATGATCCGGGCTTCCTACAATGGCAATGTCTAATTCATTTTCCTTCAATAATTGGCGGTAATCGCCATAAAGACGCGGTGTTTTACGCGATTTTTGACGTGCTGCTACGAGCTTTCCAGCCTCTGTTAATTGATTTCGATCCGGATCACAAAGCGCGACCACTTCCACAGGTACCACTTGCATGAGTCGGAATAAATCACTCTTACCGTACCATCCGGTACCAATTAAAGCAACTCGATAGGGTCTAGCAGGATTTACTAAATCTAGTCCATAAGCGCCAAAAGTCGACAAAGCCAAAGTGGCCGAGGCCCCTTTCATAAAATGTCTACGGTTAATGTGGAATGTTTTCATAGGATGATCGCTAATACTGATTCAGCCGGTATTTCTAGGTTTATTTTTTCAATGCTTAAGTTCTTTTTACGTCCCTCATTTTGGACTAAAAGTACTTTTTTTCCATCCGGACGCTTAAAAGCCGCTGCCTGAATTCCTTCCGGCACATCGATTCCTAAGCGAATAGAGCCAGCTGGTACAAATCGGGCCGCCTGCATAACAATGTAGTAAGATTGATTACGTGTGATATCCTGACCTGAGATGGTTAATGCCCCTAAGCATTCTGTGCAACCTCCAGGCGTATGTGGGCCATAGGTAGGATCATTGGCTAAATTCCATTCAATGGCCGTTTTAGCGTGATTGTTGACTGCCCCTATGATGACATTTTTGATGTGCCACATAAAATCACCCGTAAAGTCGCCTTTGTAGCCTGTCCATTGCTCCGTAAAATAGAGATCTTTATCTGGATGCGCTGCTTTTACTTTACTTAAGGCTGAAATATCCCCGTTATACAAATGAAAGGCAGAACCACTCACATATTTTTTAGCCTCTGCATCATTTAATAAGTCTATGGCATATTCTGGATGATCGCAATTGTGATCGTAGACGATGATTTTGGTCGTAATATTCCGTTTTTTGAATTCGGGGCCCAAAGCTGTTTTGACAAAATTAGCTTGCATCTGTGAAGTCATCAACATACTCGGATTATTGCCTGGATGAAGGGGTTCATTTTGAGGTGTTAGCGCCCAGATGTTAATTCCCTCCTTCGCCATGGATTGAAGGTATTTGGCTAAATAAACTGCATAAGTCTGGTAGTGTTTTTCTAACAGTGATCCCCCTTTACTTTCTGCGTTATCTTTCATCCAAACAGGTGGAGACCAAGGGGTCGCCATGATTTTAATGGCTGGATTAATCGCGATGATTTGTTGTAATAATGGAATTAAATCAGCTTTTGAAGGCTCCAGGCTAAATTTTCTGGGTTTGTCTTCGTACGAAAATACGGTAGCATCTAAATCTGTCGCCCCTACGCCGATTCTTAAAACGGAGATTCCGTTCTTGCCAAATAATTCCTGTAATAAAGCGGCTTTGTTTGTCGGTTCTAGCGCCTGAATTAATTGGGCGCTTCCTCCTGTTAAGGTAAAACCAAATCCATCCATGCTTTGAAAAGCTTGTTCCGGATGAATGATAATCTTAGCACCAGAAAAATCTGCACTCAGCTTATCTGTTTTTTGAAAAAACGATTTCTGTTTAGGAAGGCTTAGATACATCTCCGTTTGTGAAAAACAGAAAAGCGGCAAGCACAATAACAGTACTAGTTTTTTCATAGGTTTAAATTTCATTAAAGGTATTGAATATTTACAAAAAAATAAACCACCTTTTTTAGGGGCGGTTTATCATTTCATGTAGTCGCCTACGGCTTAGTCGTCCTTCGGACTCATTCCCTTCGGACTACTTCAGCGAAGAAAGGTATTCCACCACATTTCTAATTTCTCTTTTACTCATCAAAGCCCCCATCGGTGGCATTCCAGATGGTAAGTTTTCTCTTGACTTAATGCGCGTTACAGGAATGCGTAAAGGCTCGGCATCGCTTGTTTTTAGTTGCACGAGTTCATTCGTTTCTGAAATGATGGATCCTGAAACCTCTTGTCCGTCTGTTAAGACAAAATTTGTGGTACCATATCCAGGAGCGATGCGTGCACTAGGTTCGATGAGTGCCTGCAATAATTGCTCTCTTGTTAATCGAGAAGCGACTCCCTTTAAATTAGGCCCCACATTGGTTCCTTCTCCACCCACGATATGACAACGAACACATTGCACGGTTTGATTATAATTAAAGGTATTTCGACCTTCAATAACTGATCCCCCATACAAGGCTTCTCTGAATTCGTCCGTTAATGATCCTTTCACTTTTAGCGCATCTAATTTTGCCACTAATTTCTCCTCATTAGTGGCCTCTACTGCCTCCATTAGATCTAATTTGATCTCAGTAGGTAATTGATTATCGACCATTTTCTGAATTAAATCCGTTAAAATAGCAGAGGTATTAGCAGGCTTCATTTTGGCCATACTCTGCAATAGAGATTGCTGTTCTGTCAATGATCCTTTTTCGAAAATTGGGTTTGTAATAGCAGGTAATTCAGTGGCGCTTAATTCGATTTTGTTCAAATTGCTTAAGGCAATACCTCTCACTAGTTTGCTGGTATCAGCCATCCCTTTCTCTATAATGGAGGCCAGTTTTCCCACTTTAAGTTCAACAATAGAACTTAACATATTTGCTCTTACTTTCGAATTCGTGTTTTTTTCAAAAATGGATATTTGAGTAGAACTAAAATCCGTTAAATTTAATTCTGCTACTAATTTCGAAGTAGCAATCAAGACATCTGGATTTTCTGAAGCTAAGAAGGAAGGAATTTTAGGCTGAATTCGGGCAATCACATCCGCCGGATTTCTTTCCAAAACGCCTCTGTGGCGACCATCCACCCGATCCATCACCGATGGATTTGCCCAAGAACCTAAGGTCGCTATCGCTTCCGCACGCAAGGCTTCAGAGATCCCCGTTCTTTCTGAATAGGCAATCAATAAATCAATCTCTTTTGCAGTTCCCACACGTAAGCAGGCATTGATCGCTCTTCTGACAATTACTTCAGAGGTAAAACGTGTATCCGCTAAGGTCGCCGCTAAAGCTGGTAAAGCTGAAGGAATTGATTCGTCATCATTTATTGCTCTTGCAGCTTCAGCTACGATGTATTCGTCTGAATCTTTCAAAAAGGCTTGGATTCCGGGATGAGCCAAACGACGTAATACCAATACCGCCGCGATACGTAAGGAACGATTTGATGAATTTTGCAAGGCTAACATCGGTTCTGCCTGTCCTATTCTACTTAAGGCTAATACCGCTGCGTGACGCAAATACAGGTCTTTATCCGCATTTGTTTCTACTAATTTTAATAAGGCAGGAATGGCTTTCTCTGAACGAATGCGACCTAAAGCTTGAGCCGCGAAGAAGGAAATACGAGGATTAGCAGATCCCACTAATGGAATAAGCTGATCGGTGGCGGATCCATCAAAGATGTCCCCTAACACTTTAGCCGCTTGTGCAACGATTTCCTCGTCTTTATCTGCTAAATATGGCTGAAGAAAGGCTGCCGCTTTCAATTGGCCTAATCCCCAAATACCATGCACTCGAGCTAATTGATTCTCCTTTTGTTGAACAGCTTTGACGAAAACAGCTGAAGCTTTTCTCTCTGCTAATTCATATTGTGCTTTCAAGCGAACACGCTGGTCAGTGTAAAACAACAAATCATACAATTGTGTTAGAGTCTGTTTAGAGTATTCTTGTTGGATGTATTTCTTGGTTTGCTCACGTTCGCCTTTCAAATCATTCTCCTTATCCTCCACATCGATTTTCCAGATTCGGCCGTAGTTTTTTGTATCCCAACCGAATATCCAATCCGAGGCATATAACGCGCCCTCAGGACCGAATCGAATTCCAGTAGGCAAAATTCCTTTCACCACATCTTCCTCTGATTTGAAGTCAAAAGAGGCCCCTTTAGGTTTAAGATCAAACGCCCAAATATGTGAGTTATTTGCATTACCTACAAACTCCACTAAGAAGAATTTATTTGTCCAGCGCTTCCCTAAAGCCGTTCCTGGGTTCCAAAGCATCCCAGTAGGACCATTGTGGAAATTACGAATTGGTGGAATAATATAGGCTGCTTGGCCTTCCCAACGTGGAACATATAATTTCTCATCCATCCAAACCTTGTACTGATTGTTCCGCGGATCGGTATATTTTCCGTATTGCCAATTCGAGCGCCAACCCGCATCAGAACCTTCCACTACGTGCACTAAACGCTCACTTTCGCCAGGATGATCGCCATCGTTATCAGAACTGATTAAATTACCATAGTTGTCAAAAACGAATTCATGGGTATTCCGTAATCCAGAAGCAAAAACTTCAAATTCAGATCCATCTGGATTGGATCGGACAATCACACCGGAATTAGGGTGCTTGTATTTTTTGCCGTCTTTTGCCGTGATATTGGCACCAATATCACCTATTTGCCAGTAAATTTTTCCATCTGGGCCTTCTGTTAATCCGGACATGCCATGACCCCCAAAACCAATGTGCACCGCATATCCTGTTGAAATTGATTCAGGATTTATCCATTGGCCCCCTTTATGTTTTAAACGCATTAAATCAGGACCAATAGCCACAAAAGCATCTTTTTTGCGAACTAATAAACCTCCCGCTACATCGCTTACTTCTTCATTAAAGCCATTAAATACACGGGTAGACTGATCTGCATAGCCATCTCCATTGGTGTCTTCCACCTTGTAGATTTCTTCTTTCTCTACTTTTAAATCTAACCAGTCATGTGATCCATCCCCATTCATATCGGCTAACCAGGTATTTTTAGCTGAATTTTCTGGGGCAAAGGTTCGACGCAAAAAGGCTCTTCTATCCTCCACTGTTTGAAAACCGATTGATTCTGTCATCCAATCCCGATGTCCCCTAATATCAAATTCAGAACCCTTATTTCGATTCGTGCTATTCACAAAAATAGAACCTTTAT
Organism: uncultured Cytophagaceae bacterium; assembly: GCA_903837305.1. Taxonomy (GTDB): domain Bacteria; phylum Bacteroidota; class Bacteroidia; order Cytophagales; family Spirosomataceae; genus Aquirufa. Next base: position 11,013 of record CAILUB010000153.1, on the reverse strand, counting down.
CATCTACTGCAATTGCCACAGGATCCTGTAAAAGTGAATCTGAAGCCCAAAGCTGAATTTTTAGACCAGGGATGATTTTAATAGGTTGCTTGTCTTTAATGGCTTTTGCATTTTCTACGACCTTACTTTGATCTTCATAGATAATTTTGAATGTATCGTCTCTTCCCTGTTTACTACAAGAAAAAAGTATTATAGAGGTGCAAGAAAGTAAGAGGAATCTTTTCATGGGTGTCATTAATTTTCTTCGTCCATTAAACTACGGCGTTGTTTCGCAGCTTGTTTAGTCGTTTTAAATCGGTAATTAAAAGTTAAATTCACGGAAGTTAATCGGCCTTGAGATTCTCCTCGGGTATAAAAACCGGAGCCATCTTTTGAATCTACAAAACGAGATTCATATCGATTAATTCGGGAGTTAAATATATCTAAAATACTTAAAGTAAGTGTTCCATTTCCTTTCAAAATATCTTTAGAGGCGGATATGTCCATCCAGGCAATGTATCCCCGCGTTCCTTGTGGAGTTTGTTGTGGAGCCTCGTAATTAGCTCTTATTTGCAAATCTGTAAGCCCTATCTTAATCCGAGAGCTGTGTCTAGCAAACCAAGAATAGGTATCACTTGTAAAGGCTGCATTAATATTAGATGCATCAGCAATGGCTCTAAATGCATTAATACTAAGGTCTGCTTTGTAGGCTTTGGAAAAATTCCAAGAGCTAGCCATTTCTAAGCCCATCGATTTCTGATTTGACAAGTTAGCAGGTAATGTTCTGGCGAAACCTAAGCTATCTACTGTTCTGAATCGTTCGATTTTGTCAAATGTCTGGCGATAATATAAGGAGGTGCTGATGCTACCTTGGTCGAAGTACTTTAAGTGCCCTAAATCAAATGAATTCGTGAATTCGGGATTTAGATTAGGATTTCCAGAGAAGAAGTTCCGGTTATCGGAGAAAGTAACGAATGGAGTTAAATCACCATAAGTAGGCCTTCTAACCCGTCTTGAATAGCTTAACTGGAATGAATTATCCGGTGTAATGGTATAAGTAAAATGGGCACTCGGAAACAAATTAGCATAGTTTCTGGGGTTCTTCTCCTTGGTTTCCTCCAGTTCAGTTTGGATGTCTGTTGTTTCTGCTCTTAATCCGAATTGATAGGAGAATTTATTTACCTTACTTCCAAAGATTAGATAGGCCGCTGAAATGTTTTCTTGGTAATTAAATATGTTTTTCAATCCTGGAACTATGGTGAATAGACCTGAAGGCTGCTGCTCCGTCACAAGGTAATCGTTGATCATATTTCTGAAACTGGTGCGAAGCCCCATTTCAATTTTAGCGTCTTTTCCGATTGGATTTACATAATCCGCTTGTAAAATCCATTGGCGTTCGAATTCATCGTTTAGTGCTTTTTGAACCTTGGATAGTTCAGGAAAAGCCGACCCATCGGGTTTCTTTCCGTTTTGGGTATAGGTCTGATCCGATCGTTCCCAATAATCTAAGTAGCGCAAATCTGCGCTAAATTCTTTTCCTTTTTTGGCAAAGCTTTTCTTGAAAGTGAGGGCATATTCTCCATTCGGTTCCGCTTCTTTCTCATCTTGCTGGCGATAGGTATCACTATAAAGTTTGGACAGGTTTTCGCGGTAATCCAAGTAAAAAAAGTCCGTGATACGTCTTACATCAGTACGTCTGTAGATATAGGAGGCCGTTAATATGGTTTTATCGTTAAAGAAATAATCAGCCCCACCTCTAACGTTATTTACTAGACCCGTCACGTTATTGGATGAATTTTGATCTAAATAATTCGTTTGTTTTCCAGTATAAACTTCTTGATAAATTCGGTTTCTTCCAGGTGTTCTACGGTAGAAAACACCATAATTGACAAAGAAATTGAATTTGTTTTTACGGTAATTCACGATCGCTGTTCCTCCAAAATTTTCCGGATAACCAGACGTCGTTTCAATCGCACCATTGAAACCTTGGTTTTGGTTCTTTTTCAACACGATATTGATAATTCCGGCCATTCCCTCTGCCTCATAGCGTGCAGATGGATTCGTGATGATCTCCACTTTATCAATGAGATTTCCTTGCAAGGATTGTAAACCTGACGAACCATTGATACCCACTAGTGTTGAGGGTTTTCCATCGATCAAAATACGCACATTATCACTCCCACGCAGTTTAATCGCACCTTCTGGGTCCACTTGGATCGAAGGTAAGTTCCCCAAAATCTCGGAAGCAGTTGCCCCTTTATTCGCTAAATCTGTCCCAACATTAAATATGCGCTTATCGAGGTTAAGTTCCATGGAAGCTTTTTGGCCCTTCACCACTACTTCATTCAAGGTCTGGTTGCTTTCTTTAACCGTAATTATGCCCAGATTAATGGATGCATTAAATGACTGATTCGTCATCTTCAAGGCTTCATATCCAATACTTTCAATCAATAGGTCATACGTTCCTGGAGTCGCTTCTATTAAAAATTTGCCTTTCTCATTCCCAATAGTACCTGTCACTAAAGCTGAACCTTTAAAAAGTCGAATGCTTGAAAAAGGGACATTAACTTCCCCTTGAATCTTGATTTTTGTTTGAGCAAATAGGCTGGAAACGCACAATAAGAGTAGTATCGGAAGAAGCCGAACGTTTTTCATATAATAGGTTTAGAATATTCTTGTAAGTTAGAAAGACAATTTTACATTGTTTATACCCTCCTGACCCGATTTTATTCTTATTTTTATCCGATTAAGAACCAGCTATGAAAAAAATATTTCCTATCATTTTACTATTTATATCCTTTATAACGCAAGCAAATCCGTACTCGGATCAGGCTAAACGCGTAACCATTCACCGGGACGAATGGGGCATTCCACATATTTATGGAAAATCGGATGCAGACGCGGTTTTTGGATTGATGTATGCGCAATGTGAAGATGATTTCGCCCGTGTGGAGATGAATTACATAGAAAAATTAGGTCGAATGTCTGAAGTAAAAGGTGAAAAGGAATTAGCTTATGACCTCTATATCAAGTTGTTAATTGATGAAAACGAGGCAAAAGCAGAATACAAAACCTCCCCTCCTTGGTTAAAAAAACTATTAAACGCTTATGCGGATGGAATCAATTATTACTTACAAAAACACCCCGAAGTTAAGCCTCGCTTATTAACTCATTTTGAACCTTGGTATCCCCTATTATGGACCGATGGATCTATTGGAGCGATTTCTACGGGAGATGTAACAGAACAAGAAACAGCTCTTTTCTACGGTTTACCCGCGCAAGTAGCTAGTGTGAAATACCAAAATCCAGACGAGAAACTGACAGGTTCTAATGGCTTTGCAGTAGGCCCTTCTCTTTCAAAATCAGGTAATTCTCTTTTGTATATTAATCCGCACGTTACCTTTTATTTCCGTCCCGAAGTGCACGTGGTAAGTGAAGAGGGTTTATCAGTATATGGTGCGGTAACCTGGGGCCAATTCTTTGTTTATCAAGGTTTTAATCCCTACAATGGGTGGATGCATACCTCCTCTGAGGTGGACGTAGCGGATGCTTATATGGAGACGACACGCTCGCGGGAGGGACAGATGGAATACCTACTAGATGGGAAATGGATTCCCTTTAAGACGAAAATAATCACCTTAGGCTCGCGGAAAATCAAGGCTTATTTTAACCACCGCGGACCCGTTTTAGCCGCTAGAGATGGGAAATGGATCTCCGTGCGATCGTATAATAGAGCACGTAAGAGTTTAATTCAAAGCTGGCTACGTACAAAGACAAAAGGTTTGGCTGACTATAAACGGGTGATGGACATGCGTGCAAATACGTCAAACAATACGGTTTACGCGGATAATAAAGGAAACATTGCTTATTGGCATGGTAATTATGTGCCGCGTAGAGATGGTGCTTTAGATTGGGGTATTCCTCAGGATGGATCCTCTTCGAAGATTGATTGGAAAGGGCTTCATTCCGTAGATCAGATTGTGCATGTGTACAATCCTACTACCGGATGGATTCAAAATTGCAATTCAACTCCCTTTAACGTTTCAGGAACCTCGAGCCCTATTCGTTCTAATTTCCCCATTTATATGGCTCCTGATGGAGAAAATTTCCGCGATCGCAATGCGGTTCGTTTATTTTCTCAAACAGGTAAATTGGATTTACAAAGTTTGATTGGATTGGGATACGACCGCCGGTTGATGGCTTTCGAAACTTTACTACCAGCGCTTGTAACTGCGGTTAGTCAAGAACCTGATTTAGTTGAGGTGGTGAAGGAGTTGAAAAGTTGGGATTATAACGCTTCTGAAGGATCCATCGCCCAAACCATCGCCATCCGTTGGGGGCTGAAGATTATGGCTAAAATTCCAAAACCTAAGCAGTTTGGAGGGGAAACAGAGGTCGTTCAAAATTTGGAAGACTATGCGAAATCGGGTTCGAAGTTAGAAATGATGCAAGCTTTACGTGAGGTACTGAACGATTTGAAGCGTGATTTTGGTACCTGGCGCGTAGCCTGGGGTGAATTGAATCGCTTTCAGCGCGTGTCCAATGGAGATGTGATGAAGATGGATGATTCGAAGCCTAGTTTCTCTGTACCTTTTACTTCCTCCGCCTGGGGGCAGCTTCCTTCCTACACGAGTCGCTCCATTCAAGGTTCTAAAAAATGGTATGGCGTAAATGGAAATAGCTTTGTGGCGGCCGTGGAATTTGGCCCTAAAATAAAAGCCTATTCTTTACTTGCAGGTGGTGAAAATGGGAATCCCAATTCCCCTCATTTCTTTGATCAAGGTCAAATGTATTCAGAGGGAAAATTCAAGGATATTTATTTTTACAAAAGTGACGTATTGAAGCACGCTGTTACCACATATCATCCCTAAATTTTGTATATTTAAAATTAAATATAACCAATGCCTAACCAAATACAAGCAGGATTCGAGTTTCAAGCGATCTTCCAAGAAGCGGCTATTGGCATTATTGTTACCAATTCAAGTTTTGAAATAATTCTATCGAATCGATTCGCGGATAAGTTGTTTGGATACGATTCAATTGAATTGCTAGGAGAAAATATTTCATTACTGATTCCCAATCATTTAAAGGATCGCCACCATGGTCATTTATCTAATTTAGGCCATGAAAAGCCCATCTCTAGACCCATGGGAATTGGCCTTGATTTAAAGGCCAAACGCAAAGACGGCTCCTTATTCCCCATGCTTTATTTTAAAGGGCTATCCTTTTCTTTTTTCAGGGTATTGTAGACCATTCTGTCCAAAAATCCATTCATCCATTTGTTCAGGAAAACAGTCAGTTTACCTTGGAATGTCAATACCAATGTCTTCTTTTTTGCTTCATAAGCATCTGCAATTCTTGTAGCCACTTCCTCTGCAGACATCATTTTGCCTTCGTCCCGCATCGAGTCCCCAGTGACTTTACCTTCACTATTCAAGGATGCCGCTCTGATATTAGAAGCGGTAAATCCCGGACATGCGATTAATACGTGGACGCCCGTTTCTAATAATTCAGTTCTTAATGCCTCTAAGAAACCATTCATAGCGAATTTAGAAGCTGAATAGCCTGTTCTAACGGGAAGTCCGCGGTAACCTGCAATGGATGAAATACCAATGATTCCGCCTTGAACGGCTTTTATATGAGGTAAAGCCGCATGTGTAGCGTAAACTGTTCCCCAAAAATTAATGTCCATCACTTGTTTCAACACTTTTAAATCTACGGTCTCAAACATGGAACGCATCGAAATACCGGCGTTATTGATTAATAGATCAATTCTGCCATATAATTGCATTACCTGATCTACCATAGCTCGGGTTTGTTCTTCAGACGCTGAATCACAGACAATACCTTTAGCTGCTATGCCTGCCGATTGTAATTCTGTTTCGGCAGCGATGAGATTCTGCTCATTTCTGCCCGTGATGACGATCTGTGCTCCTTTTCTGCCGTATTCATAGGCTAATGCTTTTCCGATTCCAGAACTAGCTCCCGTGATGATAACTACTTGATTCTTCATGTGAATTAATTTCATCGCGAAGTTAAGGTTTTATCTTGAATTGGTTGGCTTGCCCACATAAAGCCGTATTTTTGTGCACATTTTTAGCAGCATGAGTAAGAAAAAAGAAAAGAAAGCCCCAGTGGTGTTGGAACAAATTGCCATTTTGGATTTTGCCGCAGAGGCAAAGTGTATAGCCAAAGTAAATGATGAAGTGATTTTTGTTCAAGGTGCTGTCGCTCCTGGCGATATCGCGGATTTACGAATTTTAAAGTCTAAAAAAAGCTTCAAACAAGCGCAAGCTATCAATATTCAGCCGCTTTCAAAACACCGTACAGACGTAGCTTGTAGCCATTTTGGTATTTGTGGCGGTTGTAAGTGGCAACACGTTTCTTACGAAGCTCAAACCGCCTTTAAAGCGCAACAAGTCAAAGACAATTTGACCCGCATCGCTAAAGTGAAATTACCCGAATTTCAACCCATTCTAGGTTCTGAGGAGACTTATTACTACCGCAATAAATTAGAATTCACCTTTTCTTGTGCCCGCTGGTTAACAGAGGATGAAATTGGTAAAGAAGATTTAGGATCCATGAATGCCTTGGGATTCCATGTTCCAGGGCGTTTTGATAAGATTTTACCTGTCGATCATTGTTACTTGCAACCTGATCCATCCAATGCGATTCGCAACGGAGTGCGTGATTTTGCTGATGCTAATGGTATCTCCTATTATGAATTAAAAAATCAACAAGAGGGAGCATTACGTAATTTGATTATCCGAAATACGGTTACAAACGAATGGATGGTTACCGTCCAGTTCGCTTATGCCACAGAAGAGGAAATCAAATCTGTCATGGAATACTTGAAGTCCACTTTCCCGATGATCACGTCTTTGAATTATGTGGTTAATCAAAAAGGAAACGATACCTTCCATGATTTGGAGGTGGTTTGCTACCATGGAAAAGCCTTTATGGTGGAAACCATGGAGGAATTAAAGTTCCAAATCGGCCCTAAATCATTCTTTCAAACCAATGCCAAACAAGCGCTAAAGCTATACCAATTAGTGCGCGAATACGCTGATTTGCAAGGAAATGAAAACGTATATGACTTGTACACAGGTACAGGAACCATTGGTTTATTTTTAGCTAAACATGCGTCTAAAATTGTTGGACTCGAATACGTCGAGATGGCTGTGGTAGATGCGCGCATAAATGCCGAATTAAATGGTATCAAGAATGCAACCTTCTTTGCTGGCGATATGAAGAAGGTTTTGACAGAAGAATTTATTGCTATTCACGGCGCTCCAGATGTCATTATTACCGATCCTCCTCGTGCAGGAATGGATTTAGATGTAGTGAATCAAATCTTAGCCGTTAAGCCAAATAAAATCGTTTACGTTTCTTGCAATCCGGCAACGCAAGCCCGCGATTTAGCCTTACTGGATGTTGCCTATGAAGTAGATGTGGTTCATCCGGTGGATATGTTCCCGCAGACGCATCATGTGGAGAATATTGTGAGGTTGAAACTGAAATCTCAAGATTAGAGAGAATAGAGTATAGAGTAGAGATGTTGAATCAAAAAAGGGGCTTATACCCCTTTTTTGACTATATAAAAATCCTTTTCTCTACTCTCTACTCTCTACTCTCTACTCTCTACTCTAAAACGGAGTGTTAAGTGGATCATAATCCTCCGGCGGAAGATTCATTTTGCTGCCTTTGAATACCGCGTCATTGCTAGATTCAAAAGCAGAGGTCTGATCGCCTAATGCGCTTAAATCAAAATTGCCTCCCTCATTATTAGAGAATGGTTGGAAATCAAGGTCACAATATTTAGTGAATTTACCAATGAATTTTAGCCAAACACTATCTAGCGAACCAGAACGATTTTTAGCCATGATAATCTCTCCCATTCCGGCCAAAGAATTACCTTGGTCATCTGCTGTTATATCATAATATTCTGGTCGGTAAATGAACATTACTTGATCGGCATCTTGCTCGATAGCACCTGATTCACGAAGATCGGATAATTGTGGTTTTTTATTACCACCTCGAGTTTCTGTAGAACGATTTAATTGAGAAAGGGCGATAACGGGCACATCTAATTCTTTGGCTAATTGCTTTAAAGCACGAGATATTTGAGCAATTTCTTGTTCACGATTACCACTGGCACCTTTTCCTGAACTATCGCCAGTCATTAGTTGCAAGTAGACACTGACGATAACGTCGATCCCTTTATGAGCCTATAAACGACGACATTTTGCTCTTAATTCTAAAATAGATAAAGCTGGTGTATCGTCAATAAACATATTCGCTTCAAATAATTTATTGATTTTTGTGTGCAATTGCTGCCATTCGTGCGGTTCTAATTTGCCTTTACGAATCTTCTCCGCTTCGATTTCTGCTTCAGCAGAAATAATACGATTGACTAACTGCACAGCACTCATCTCAAGAGAGAAAAGAGCAACTGAATGGCCAAAATCAACGGCAGCGTTTCGGCAAGCCGAAACGACAAAGGCCGTCTTACCCATACCTGGACGAGCCGCGATAATGATTAATTCTTGTCTTTGCCAGCCAGAAGTTAAGCGGTCTAAGTCCGTAAATCCGGAAGGAATACCCGTTAGGCCACTTTTTTGAAGTTGTTTCTTCTCTAATTCATCCACGGCCTTCTTCAAGATATCCGACATACTCTCGTAATTCTTGCGGATATTGGATTCAGCAATCGTGAAAAGCTCCTGCTCCATCTTATCTAATAAGTGAAACACGTCTGAGGTGTCTTCATAAGATAGGCGTTGGATTTCTGAGGATATTTGGATCAGCTGACGCTTTAAATATTGCTCAATGATAATTCTAGCGTGGAATTCAACGTTAGAGGTTGAACTAACCCGAGAGGTTAATTGCGCTAAATAACTAGTGCCACCCGCCTTCTCTAGTGTTCCGTTTTGCTTTAAAAAATTATTAACAGTTAATAAATCAACGGGTTGAGAGGCTTGGAATAATCCTTGAATTGCCTCAAAAATTAATTGATGACCTTCCTTGTAAAAGGTGGCTGGACGTAATAATTCGATGACGTTTGCCAAAGGTTCTTTTTCTAACATCAACGCACCTAACAACGCTTCTTCTAAGTCAACGGCCTGAGGAGGTAATTTACCAAGACCCAAATCACTTAATCGCGTGGGTCCTGCCTGAGAACGAATTCCGGCAGCAGACTGATTTCCTTTTTTATAAATGGATGACGGGTTGTTAGATTCCATACCACAATTTTACGTTAAATTTTCAAAATTATCTTATAAACGAAGGTATTAAATTTCAAGAATTTCTTATTTTTACTCCTACACGATTTAAACCCATTTTTACTTGTTAGAAAAAATAATTTCCCTCTCTGAGGTCTCTCTAATCGACTTTTTAGGTGTGGCTAATACCAATATCAATTTATTGATTCACGCCTTTCCTCAATCTAAAATCATTGCTCGTGGAGAGCAATTAACCGTCCGCGGATCGAATGATCAAATTGCTCTTGTGGAAGCCATCGTCAATTCTTGTGTGGCCCATTTAGACAAACATCACACGCTCACGGAAAAGCATATGCAGGCTTACATTGACGCTGTCTTGAATCCGACAGGTGAAGAATCAGAGCAGCCCTGGGTAGAGGATAAAGACGTGCTTCTTTTTGGCAATAAAGGAATTGTTATTAAGGCCAAAACTCCGAATCAACGTAAATTGGTCGATGCAGCCACCACGAATGACATCGTCTTCGCGATTGGACCTGCAGGTACAGGTAAAACCTATACCGCAGTGGCGCTAGCAGTGAAAGCATTGAAGAACAAAGAAGTAAAGAAAATTATCATTACGCGTCCCGCTGTAGAGGCAGGTGAAAATCTAGGTTTCTTACCTGGTGATTTGAAAGAGAAAATTGATCCGTATTTGCGTCCTATTTATGATGCGTTGGATGATATGATTCCAGCTGAGAAACTGAAATTTTATTTAGAGAATCGGACCATTGAAATTGCGCCCTTGGCCTATATGCGCGGCCGTACGCTAAACAAGGCCTTTATTTTATTGGATGAAGCCCAAAATACAACCTCCATGCAGATGAAGATGTTTTTGACACGTATGGGTATCCAATCGAAGACGATTATTACGGGTGACAAATCCCAAGTTGATTTACCTAAAAACCAAACTTCTGGTTTAGGAGAAGCAGAACGCATCCTTTCTGGCATAAATGGCATCGCTTTTGTTGAATTAGACGGTTCAGATGTCGTTCGCCACCGTTTAGTGCGTAAAATCATCGAAGCGTATGGAAAACAAGAAAAATAGGATTATTCAGGCGATTAGTCCGGAAGAAATCGAACAAGTGTTTGCCATTCGTACCGAAGTGTTTGTCAAAGAACAAAAGTGCTTGCCTTCTGAGGAATTTGATGAATTAGACGCGGTGGCCAAACATTATTTACTGTTTGAGGACGCCACACCAGTAGCAACCGGTCGTTACCGCAAAACAGATAAAGGAATTAAGGTAGAGCGTATAGCCACTTTAGAATCTGCACGTGGTAAAGGATATGCGTCCCAAATAATTCACCACATTTTTGCGGAATCCGCTAAAGAATTCCCGGATTGCCATCATTATTATTTGCACGCACAGGTTTCAGTCATGCCACTTTATACATCCTTAGGGTTTCAGCCTTATGGAGATACGTTTATTGAGGCGGATATTGTGCATCAAGCGATGGAGTTAGACAAGAGAGTATAGATTATAGAGTAGAGATAATAGAGTACAGATTGCGATTTTTCTTTCGGACTCATTTCCTTAGGACTTATCACTAAAAAAAGGGGCTTTAGGGCCCCTTATCTATTCTCTCTACTCTATAATCTATACTCTCCTATTTCTAGAATGGCAAATCATCCCCACTCTCAGCCGCTAATGGAGGGAATTGATATCCGCCTGCTACTGGCGTAGGCTCCACTCCTGCTGGAATTGATCCGGTACGATCTAAACGATACGCACGGATTTCTGTATACCAACGCTCGTTGTATTCTCTTGATTCTACGTTG
>CAILUB010000152.1 GCA_903837305.1 uncultured Cytophagaceae bacterium | reverse complement strand
TAGCCACTTCTCAAAATCCAATCCAGTAGGTAATTCTTCTGCCAATAAATTATAGCCTGTTGGAGGGGGGCCCACATTCACTTTAATGGATTTCACTTCCCCTATGTAGCCATTACGTATTAACTCGGCAGTTTGTCTAAACTCTGGCCAAGAGCGTTGCATGGATCCTGTTTGAAATACGCGCTTGTATTTTCGAGTCGCATCTACCATCGCGCGTCCCTCTTTTACGGTCAACGAAAGTGGTTTTTCGCAATAAATATCTTTACCGGCTGCAGCAGCACGCACCGCCATGGCTGCATGCCAGTGGTCTGGACTAGCAATGACAACCGCGTCAATGTTTTTAAGTGCTAAGAGTTCTCTAAAATCTTGGTATTGGGCTATATCAGCATACGTTCCTAGCGAAGATGATTTCGAATAAATCTCTTTTACACGATCTAAAAACAAGTTGGCTTTTGCTTGATATACCTCTGATATAGCTGCAATTCGAACCTCCCCTGTAGTCAAAAATGAATTGGATAATCCTCTCGCCTGCTTTCCTGTTCCAATAAAACCTAAATTAATGAGATCACTAGGTGCCAAGTATGGAGAACCATCTGGACGAATTCCCCCTAAAACATGTCGAGGAACGATAAAAAATGAGCCAAAGGCCAAACTTGCTTTCGTTAGAAAATCGCGTCTTTTAATCGAGTTTGAGGTTTTCATAAGGTAGGTTTGAGGTTTAAAGTTGCACTTAAAAATCAAATCAACTTAAAATTAATGGATTACCCAAAAATTCTGCCGATAAATAAACCCATAAGCCCGCTTCAGTGTCAACCCATTTAGCCTTCGAAACGGTTCCAAAGAAGGGTGTATGAATCGTTTCGTTCCATCCGCTAACAGGTAATTTTAATTAGTAAACTATTTTTGGTTAATTTGATTCATCAAAACCTATTCAATCTCGTATGAAAATTTTCGCTCTACTCGTTTTTGTCTCGTTCGCAGGATTAGCTCAAAACAACTACAACCTCATTCCTTTACCCAAAGAAGTGCTACCCCAAACGGGTCAATTTGTGGTCAAAAAATCTACCACGATTGGCTTTTCTCATTCCGAATTTGCTCCCGTGGCGAATTTATTACAAGAATATCTTCATGGGCTTAGTTCTTTACCTATCAGCGTAAAAGCATCGAAATCGGCGGTGATTCAATTTTCGCAGAATTCGAACTTAGGTGAGGAAGCATATACGCTTCAGATTAGTTCGAATAAAATTGCTATTCAAGCTAAAACAGGCAAGGGCGCTTTTTATGCTTTGCAAACTTTATTGCAATTAATGCCTGCACAAGTGTATGCTGGGTCGCCTTTAACGGGAAGTATTTCGATTCCAAACGTACAGATTAAAGATGAGCCCCGGTTTTCCTACCGTGGATTGATGTTAGATGTAGGCCGTTATTACTTCCCCGTGGCATCAGTTAAGCGCTTCATCGATCTAATGGCGGTATACAAAATGAATACTTTTCATTGGCATTTAACAGAAGATCAAGGCTGGCGCATTGAAATCAAAAAGTATCCGTTGTTGACCTCGATTTCTTCTGTGCGCAAAGAAAGTATGTTAGGCCATTATGGGGACCAAAAATATGACGGCAAACCACATGGCGGATTTTACACCCAAGAGGAGGTGAAAGACATCGTCGCTTATGCGAAGAAAAAATACATTGAGGTAATTCCTGAGATTGAAATGCCGGGCCATTCTCAGGCGGTTTTGGCGGCATATCCGCAATTCGGGGCTAATGCCGATAAGCTCTACCAGGTAAAAACGAAGTGGGGAGTTTCGGAAGATGTACTATTTCCACGGGAGGAAACCTTTACGTTTTTGGAAGACGTATTAACCGAGGTGATGGCTCTTTTTCCAGGCCAATATATTCATATAGGTGGAGATGAATGCCCGAAAACACAATGGAAAGAAAGCCGATTCTGCCAAGATTTAATTAAGAAACTGGGCTTAAAAGATGAGCATGAATTGCAGAGTTATTTCATCCGTAGAATTGATAAATTCGTCACTTCAAAAGGCAAAAAACTACTGGGTTGGGACGAAATCTTAGAAGGGGGAATTTCTCCGAATGCGATGGTCATGTCATGGCGTGGGACAAAAGGGGGAATTGAAGCAGCGAAACAAAACCACGATGTGGTGATGTCCCCTAATTCGTATTTCTATTTAGATTATTACCAAGCGGATCCTAAAACAGAGCCGCTGGCTATTGGTGGCTTGTTGCCATTGAGTAAAAGTTATTCATTTGAACCGAATCTTCCTGAATTAACGGCAGAGGAGGCGAAGCATGTGGTCGGAATCCAAGCGAATGTTTGGACGGAATACATCAGCAATATTACGTACGCTGAATACATGACTTATCCCCGTGCTTTAGCGCTTTCTGAAATAGCGTGGTCGGCGAAAGAATCCAAAAATTATGCTGATTTTAAAAAGCGCTTGACAGGCCATTTGCCAGCCATGGATGCACAGAAAATCAACTACTCGAAAGCTTTTTTAGCGCAGCCCTAATTTATAGATTAATAGCATGGATAAGCATACCCTTATTAAAAAGCTGACTGAAAATCACCAGGAATTTATAGCCTGTGTAGATCAACTTTCAACGGAAGAATTTAGTGTAAGCAGAAACGAAAAATGGACGGCAGGCCAACAGCTAGAGCACATTTATCTTTCTGTCAAACCCGTAGGATTGGGATTCCGTTTGCCTAAGTTCTTATTAAAGCTTGTTTGGGGGAAATCGAACAGAGAAGGGAGAAGCTATGATGCGTTAATAGAACGATATCAGGCTAGATTAGAAAACGGAGGTAAAGCCTCGGGGCCATTTGTTCCTAAAAAGGTTGACCTGAAAAAGGGCCAAAAATTAAAAGAAAACCTAAAAAAAGAAGTCTTACATTTATGTTTATACATTGAAAAGATTTCTGAAGAGAACCTCGATTACTATGTTTTACCACATCCATTATTAGGAAAACTCACCTTGCGAGAAATGCTTTACTTTACCCTTTATCATGTAAAACACCATGAAAAGCAAATAAGGGGTTGAAGATTTGTTAATAAATCGCTCAACATTGGTAATTTTATACACTTATCAACAAACAAACTATAAATGAATAAACTATTGGTGATTGGTGCTGGCGGTCAACTAGGATCTGAGCTCACCAAAGCCTTAGTCAATACATACGGTAGCGATGCGGTCATTGCAACAGATTTTCAAGAAAGTGTAAAATCTACATTTGACTACTGCCGCTTTCAAACCCTTGATGTATTAGACAAAGACGCAATCGCGCATTTGATACAAGAAGAAAAGATTACGCAGGTCTATCATTTAGCTGCGATTCTTTCTGCTAATGGAGAAAAAAATCCCGTTCAGGCCTGGGATATTAACATGCGAGGTTTGTTAAATGTATTAGAATTAGCGAAAGAATGTAAGCTGGATAAAGTGTTTTGGCCTAGTTCCATTGCTGTTTTTGGCCCCAATTCCCCTAAAACCAACACCCCGCAAGACGCCTTTAAAAATCCCACCACAGTGTATGGTATCTCTAAATTAGCCGGCGAGCATTGGTGTGAATATTATTTCAACACCTATGGTGTAGACGTGCGAAGTCTACGTTTCCCAGGACTAATAGGCTATAAATCATTGCCCGGTGGTGGCACAACCGATTATGCTGTTGACATTTATTACAAAGCCATAAACAAGGAGCACTTTAGCTGCTTCCTACAAGAAGACACGGCCCTACCCATGATGTACATGGAGGATGCTGTGCAAGCTACCTTACAATTAATGGCCGCTCCAGCATCTAACATCCAAATCAGAACTAGTTATAATCTAGCTGGAATGAGTTTTTCTCCGCAAGAAATAGCGGAAAGCATTCGTGCTCACTATCCAGAATTTAGCATTAATTACGCACCAGATTTCAGACAAAAAATTGCAGATTCGTGGCCATCGAGTATTAATGATGACTGCGCTAGAAACGACTGGGGTTGGAAAGCCTCGTTTGGCTTAACTGAAATGACCGCTGAAATTATCTCTAAACTACCACAACATTTAAAGTAAACGAGCTATGTACGAACAATACAAGTCCTTCATCACGAAAGAAATTGATTCCATCAAGGAAGCTGGGTTATACAAAAAAGAGCGTGTCATTACCTCGCCACAATCTGCCGAAATTACCATTCAAGGCGGTCAAAAAGTGTATAATTTTTGTGCGAATAACTACTTAGGCCTTTCTTCTCATCCTGCCGTAATTCAAGCCGCAAAAGACGCAATTGATACCCATGGATTTGGGCTATCGTCAGTTCGATTTATTTGTGGAACACAGGATATTCACAAAACCTTAGAAGAAAAAATATCTGCCTTTTTAGGGACTGAAGATACGATTCTATATGCCGCTGCATTTGATGCAAACGGGGGAGTATTTGAGCCGCTTTTAGGAGAAAAAGATGCGATCATTTCTGATGCATTGAACCATGCCTCCATCATCGATGGCATCCGTTTATGTAAGTCGATGCGCTACCGATATGAGCATAATTCGATGGACGATCTAGAGGCTAAATTAAAGCAAGCGGTGGCGGATGGGGCTGTACAAAAAATGATTGTCACAGACAGCGTTTTTTCGATGGATGGCACCATTGCACAATTGGATAAAATCGTCGCCTTAGCTGAAAAATATGAAGCCCTGATTATGATTGACGAATGTCATTCCTCCGGCTTTATGGGAAAGACGGGACGTGGGGTGCACGAACAAAAAGGGGTGATGGGTAAAATTGATATCATTACGGGTACCCTAGGCAAGGCGTTAGGCGGAGCATCAGGAGGGTTTACCTCTGGCCGCAAGGAAATCATTGACCTATTAAGACAGCGATCTAGACCTTATTTATTTTCAAATACCTTAGCGCCATCCATTACTGGTGCATCCATAGCTGTTTTTGATATCTTGTCTAAGACAACAGAATTGCGCGATAAGCTGGAGGAAAATACGGCGTATTTCAGAGAGCGAATTGTGGCCGCAGGTTTCGATATAAAGCCAGGCGAACACCCGATCATCCCGATCATGTTATACGATGCGGTTATCTCCCAAAAAATGGCGGAAAAACTCTTAGAAAAAGGGATTTACGTAATTGGTTTTTACTATCCAGTGGTGGCAAAAGGTCAAGCAAGAATTCGTGTACAAATATCTGCAGGACATACAAGTGAACAATTAGATCACGCGATTGCCTCCTTCACCAGTGTGGGTAAGGAACTGGGGGTAATTTAACTGATCCATTACCCCCAATCTATCTCGGTGTTTGCGCGCTATGGGCGAGTTCATTACTTAATTTTCCAGACTGAAACTTGATAGGGTTTCAAGGTATTTTTGCGTTGCAAATATTGGCTTTTGTCCATCAAATTAGGGGTCGCGCGGCGAAAATCATCATAGACGAACTCTTGCGTTTGATCAGATAAATTAACGGACACTAACATCGTATTATCCCCTTCAATTCTGTGAAAACTATACACCTGGTTATTAGCATTGGACACATTTTCGTGCTTGCCATGAACAAAAGCGCTATAGCCTTGCTTCAATTTTATCACCTGCTTGTAATAATTAAACAATGAAGTAGGGTCCTTCATTTGTTCTTCTAACGAAATCCCATCATTCGGTTTCAGATTTGCATTTGTCCACCAATTTCCAGTGTTTTTATACCAAAATGACATTCCTTCCCCTTCCCCTGTTTGATACCAGTCAAAGGCTTCTCGCAGACCAATATCATTCCCATCCGTTCCGCCATAGGAATTTACTTTACCTTGCATGCCTATCTCTTGTCCATAATAAATAGAAGGTATTCCCCCGATAAGAAACATCAAGGCTGCAGCAACTTTTTGTTTCTCTACATTCGGCACTAAAGAAGCAAATCGATTTAGATCGTGGTTTTCAATGAAAATAAGTTGCTCTTTCCCTTTAGGTGTTTTATTCAAGATAATAGCTGCATTCTGGATTAATTGCTGTTTGTCAAAAGATAAAATAGCCGTCTTTAATCCGAACCCAAACATCCTATCCACCGTCGCTTTTTCGAAATATTCGAATCCATAGTCATTCCAATCTGCTTGCTCTGCCACAATGGTAATTTTAGGATTTACTTTTTTGATTTCTGCTATTAATGGCTTCCAAAATTCAGTGAAAAGATTGGTAAGCTTAGGCTTAGCATCTAAATGATCCATGGCATGATCTAATCTAAATCCATCCACGCCATCATTGAACTTGCCATCCTGATTAGGGTCAATGAAATAGGAAAACAGTTTAATATTATAATCTAATACTTTAGGACTCTTTAAGTTTACCGTGGTCGCCTTGATTATTTTACCATCAAAACCTTTTAATTCCTTTAGATCAAAAACCATAGTGGAAGGTACTTGATGCTTCTCATCATCAAACAAAATATAGTCACTGTATTTTGAATTAAGATTTCCTACGGCATCCTTCCACCACAAATGTTCTGATGTAACATATTGAGTTTCCATATCCATGTAGACCTTCATCCCTCTTTTGTGAATGTCTTTGACTAATTCAATGTAGTCCTTCATCGTCCCAAATTCTGGATCTATTTTCTCAAAGTCACTCGCAAAATAATTGTGATAACAATCCGCTTCGTAAAGAGGTAAGAGCAAGATGGACGTAACCCCAAGGTCTTGGAGGTAATCTAATTTTAAACGCAATCCATTTAAATCCCCATTATTATCTCCATTGCTATCATAAAAACTTCGCTGAAAAACATGGTAGATTACTTCTCCTTTAGTGATCTTTGGTTGAGTAGTTTGTGCCCAAATAAGGTTGCTTATTGCCAATAAAAGGCACAATTGAAGGTATTTTTTCATTTGCAAGAGGATTAAAAACTGGTTTGTCTTAAGATGGTTTTATTGAATGGAATTAAGGTGATATTCTGTAGTAGATTCGTGGATTGGTTTATGGCATTCATGGTGATTTGGCCATTCTTGAAAGTTGCTTTGTTCGCTTCTACGAATTTAAACCGAGTGGTTTCTGTAGGCTTATACAGGATATCATCAAAATTAGGATAATACGATTTACCCTTTACCTCCATAGCATCTATTGGTTTTGCATAAAATAGTGCTCCGTAGCGAACATATTTTTCCTTATTTAAATCTTCTTTTATTTGAACCTCAGCCTTAAATGCCATTTCAATTACGTCCTCTTTTGCAAATGACCTGTCGAAAACTAAGAAGCCATTTTCAAGTGTATATTTCTCTTTCGTATTTATCTCCGTCGCCCATTCAGGTTTTCTAATCTTGATTTTGAAAGAAGCATTGCCCGGGTTTGAAATTTTAAAAGCAAAAGAATTTTGAAAAGGATACTCAGTTATGGCTTCTATTGTTACGCTCTGATTATTTACGGTTGTTTGAAGGATATTTGGCATTAAAAGCACATTGACTAACGTGTTCGCATTTTCTTTCAGCCACGCTTTTTCTAAAAAATACGGGGTGATTCTTCCTGCATTAGGATTACAACAAACTGCAGCATCTTGATGAGCCGGAGAGTATTTGTATCTAGTTTGCTTTCTATTTGACTCCTCTTCCCCATTTCTAGTGCCTAACATTTCAAACGAATTATCTGTTTTTAGATAGGCAATACAGGAATAAATAGGGTTTCTGGAACCTTGTGCGGCGTTGTAAAAAATGGTTTCAATCGCTTCTGCGGTTTGGGGATTACCTTGTTTTTGAAACAATACCGTGTAGCTATCCATTAATTCGTGTAAGGAGCAATACTCATATCCGGTGTTAGTCGCATTCGCATATCTTCCGGAAATCCACTCATCGCCTGTGGCACCACCAGTAGGAGTAGTCGTCTTCTCTATTCTGTGTAGGTAGATTGCTAGAGCAGATTTAATTTCTTTGTTATAAGAGGCGTACGCCGCTACAATTAAGGGGCGTAAATGCTCATAGGTATGAACGCCATGGCTGGATAATTTGTAGGTCGGATTTAAAATAGACGCTAGTTGGACGTCCTTTTCTGACTGATACGTTTTGCTAAAATCTTGGTACAGAAATAAGGCGTAATCGGTGTATTTTTTATTTCCAGTAATTTGATACATTTTATCGAGGACATCTGTAAATGTCAAGCCGTGGGAAACTCCTCCGTTGAATTCTTTTCCGGATGAAAAGGGGCTTGACTTATAGATGGGATAATTTGTCATGACATTATGAACCGCTTTCTCGATCGCTTTCCATACTGTTTTATCCTTAGAATATTCATAGTATGCCAAAAGCCCTCTATACATCGTTGCCTTCGACCATAATTCTCCATTTTCCGTATTGAATTTATACCTCAACTCTTGATCATAAATACCAATGTATCCATCTTCATCTTGTGTTTTCAATACCCCTTGAATATACTTTTCTACTTTTTTAAGGCCCGCCTTATCATTTAAAAGAATAACATTTCTAATGTACCCATCCCACCAGTTAGACTGGGTTTCACTGTTCCACCATTTGTATTGTTCAGAACCTTCGGTGTCACCTTCTTTATTGTTGCCTAAATCCTTCATTTTTGAGTTTTTATGC
>CAILUB010000151.1 GCA_903837305.1 uncultured Cytophagaceae bacterium | reverse complement strand
CCATTTGATAAATCTGAATTAGTGGAACTCCAATAGAAAAACATGGACCCTCTGTTCATTAATGCACTATTTATACCAGTGCTTAAGTAACCTGCTGCGTGCATTTTTAATGCACTAGAATAGGCTAGAGTTCTTAGATTAGTGTTATTTACAGCAGTCCATTCATTAACCGTGGGAATTCTCCAACCTGTTCCCAGTTCAATGGTACAGGGGTCATTAGTCGCTGCCCAATTCACCATATCAGTATTCGAGTTAGAAGAGGGGAGCGTTGGCGTTGAAGTGGTCCCACTATTTTTATAGCCTTTTTTCTTATTGAATTGCCAATACCAGCCTGCTGCATTTTCAGTTGCATCTGTTTCTGATGTCGCTTGATTCGTAGATCCTAGATTTTGGGTTATCCAGCATTTTTCAGATCCACTTAGAGAAGATTTTACAGTTCCATAAGTCACGGTTTTATTGAGAGGAGCCACTCCTTTTACAGTTGTATGAACGACTGTTAATGGGTTTCCGCATACAAAGGTAATTGTTTGCTTTCCAAAGCGTTCTAGGCCTTTTCCTCCCCCGATTCTTCCACTAAAATCTACATATAGGTTTGGATTCGTATGCCGAAATCCCGTTTTCGTTAGTTGAGCAAAACTAAAAAATGGTATAATTAGAAGTAATAGGGTTCTTTTCATCCTTAATAAAAATAATCAATTTGAATTCGGTCACCAGCAATTAGCGTATAGGTTTCATTATTTGAAGGTATATAAGTGAATGAAGTTCCAGATAGGCTGAAGGCTGTTTTCGAAATGCGAACACCATTGATGTAAAATTTCAGTAATCCATTACTTGATTTAGTTTGCGTCAAGTTAAAAGCTGTTTGACCTATTGTTGCCGTATATTCATCTGATATTTCACGTACTAGACTATAATCTGTTCCAATAATAGCGGCTGACATTGCTGAAGTTCCATTGCCTTTTACAATGCCACTAATCGTTGCGGCACCCGTGCCTCCGTTGGAAACTACTAAAGTGCCGATTACACCCGTTGACAAGGGTAATCCTGTTAAATTAGTGGCTGTACCTGACGCTGGCGTACCGAGTACTGGAGTAGTGAGGGTAGGCGCAGATAACGTTTTATTTGTTAGTGTCTCTATACCAGTTAAACTTGCTTTTAAATTTAAGGCAGTTTGTGACGCTGTACTGATAGGCTTTAGTAAATCCGTTGTGTTATCTACGTTGGCTAACCCAATCATACTTTTGGTAATACCAGCAACTGTCCCTGTGAATGTTGGAGATGCAATGGGCGCTTTAAGATTCAAGTCAGAGATGTCTGCTTTTAAGTTAAGGTCTGCAGTATTTGCTTTTAGTGCGAGTGCAACATTAGATGCTTTTAAATCTAGAGCTGTTTGGGTAGCATTGCTGATAGGCTTTAGTAAATCTGTTGTGTTATCTACGTTTGCGAGTCCTATCATTGATTTAGTTATTCCAGATACGATACCTGTAAATGTAGGAGCATCTAAAGGAGCTTTTAATGCCAAAAATACATTGCTCGCTTTCAAGTCTAAAGCAGCTTGAGTAGCATTGCTAATTGGTTTCAATGCATCAGTTGTATTGTTTACATTTCCCAAACCAACCTTAGTAGGGTTTATTCCAGAAGCTATTTTTGCATCAGTTACAGCACCTAAAGCTATAGTGGGGCTATCTGCAGTACCAGTTAAATCGCCAGCTAATCTTACTTTCCCATTCAATGAATTGGTAGCATCCAGTGTTTTTGTTGCATCAACATAGGCCATATTTGCAGCATCGGTGGGTTGATTTGGTAGATCGGTCAGTGTGATTTTCTTACCTGTAGGGAATTGTAAATTTCCTTGCAAGGTACTTCCGGCTAATTGAACATAGCGAGCATCTGTAGTCCCTATATTGTTTGTTATTTCATTCCAAACTGTACTTACATAGATGAAAGTCCTTCCATTATTTGCAGTGGTAGGGTCAGTAGAAACAATAAAAATGTCTCCTTCGACAGGGGTGCCAGAGATTGTAAAAGAACCTCCATTATAGACACCCGTATAATTCCTTCCCAAAGAGATGGCAATTTCTCCATTCGCATTTGGAGAAACCCCATTTACTTTTTTAACTGTACCTTTTTGATCTAGGGCAGTTTGGGTAGCAAGACTGATTCCTTTATTTATATCGGATGTATTATCTACATTGGTTAATCCCACCATCGATGCCGTAATTCCACTAACGATTCCTGTAAATGTTGGAGAATCAATGGACGCCTTTAGATTTAATTCTGAGCTATTAGCTTTTAAATCTAAAGCGGCTTGATTAGCAGAACTGATAGATTTATTAAGATCAGAGGTATTATCCACATTGCTAAGCCCTACCATAGATGCCGTAATTCCACTCACGATTCCTGTAAAAGTAGGTGAAGCAATAGGGGCTTTTAGATTTAAGGTAGTCAAGTCTGCTTTTAAGGCTAAATCACTGGTATTAGCTTTTAGGTCTAAAGCAAGGTTAGATGCTTTTAGATCAAGCGACATCTGAGTGGCATTGCTGATTACTTTTTCTAGATCAGAGGTATTGTCCACGTTTGATAACCCAACCATCGATGCGCTTATTCCCGAAACATTACCTGTAAAAGTAGGGGAAGCAAGCGGGGCTTTTAGATTCAAATCCGTAATATCTGCTTTAAGTGCTAGATCACTTGTATTTGCTTTCAGATTTACAGATGCTATATTAGCTTTTAAATCTAAGGCCGTTTGTGTATTTGTACTAATTGGTTTTGCTAAATCGGATGTATTATCTGCATTACCTAAACCTACCTTACTCGCATTTATTCCAAGAGCAATTTTAGAGTCAGTAATGACGCCATTTGCAATTTCTGGACTATCCGCTGTCCCTGTTAGATCACCAGCTAGTCTCATTTTTCCGTTAATTAAGGCAGTTGCATCAAGCGTTTTGGATGCATCTACATAGTCTTTATTAACCGCATCTAAGGAAGTAGTGGGGGAATCATTTAGCGTAATTTTTTTACCTGAAGGGATAATTAAATCACCTTGAAGAGTACTTCCAGCTAACTGAACATATCTCGCATCCGTGGATCCAATATTATTAGTTATTTCATTCCATGCAGGGTTCAGGAAGATGAACGTTCTTCCATTATTAGCGCCATCTGGATCGGTAGAAACAATAAATACATCCCCATCCACTGGTGGAGCACTGGTAATAAAAACCCCACCATTATATAATCCGGTATAATTTTTGCTTAACGAAATAGCTACATTGCCATTCATATCTGGTGAAACTCCATTGACTTTTTTGATGTTTCCTTTCAAGTCAAGTGCCGATTGCATGCTAGTACTAATTGGCTTCTCAACATCTGAAGTATTATTTACATTCGCCAGCCCTACCATAGTTGCTGTGATTCCAGCTACGGTACCTGTAAAAATGGGAGAGGCAATAGGTGCTTTTAAGTTCAAGTCTGTTGTATTAGCTTTTGTCGCCAGTTCACTAATGGACGCCTTTAAATCAAGAGCAGTTTGCGTGGCCGTGCTAATTGGTTTATTTAGGTCAGACGTATTGTTTACTAAATCAAGACCTACTTTAGCAGGATTAATGCCAAAGGCTATTTTTTGATCTACTACACTAGAATCTTTTAGCTTAGAACTGTGTACTGCGCCATTTAAAATTTTTTCCTGAGTGATCGCATTTTCCTTAATCAAAGGTGCAATAGCTAAGCCGCCCAAATCACCTGAAAGTTTGATTTTCCCAGGTAAAATTTCTGATGCCAAAGGGACATCATTTAATATGATTTGATCGATTTGATTTTTAATTTCAAGTCGTAAGGTTGTCAAATCTGCTTGATTTAAAAGTCCGACATCATTTTGGAAGTAGGATAATTTAGTAGGAGTCCCTTTTACATTTAAATAATCTACTGATTTAGCATAAAGTGCATAAGGACTATATTGAAGGCTAGATCGACTGATCTCAATAAAATTATCTGTAGAAGAGAATTTTAACTCCACTTGAAGTGTTTTGAGTGTATCCGTCCATCGCATTTCATCAAATGTATTCGCACTTATTTTTTGACCTTTCCCAATAATCAAATTCACTAGTCCATACGCATCTGTTTTTGTCGTATGTGATTCTTGATAATCAAGGTGCTGGCCACTAAATAGGCTGAATTTTATTTCAAGATTAGTATTACCAAGAGGTGGGGAGTTATAATTATTTCCAGGCATCATGATCGGATTAGGATCTAAAATGACAGCTTGGTAATTGATACCAGAATTTTGCCCAAAAGAAACAAGGGAATAGCCTATAAATAGGATGATTAATATACTTTTTTTCATGGCTATTTAAGGATAGAATATTGAATTCCAAACCCAAATGAGGTTGGATTAATAGCAAATTGACTGCCATCTACTTGGCTTTTATTTACCTGCCAAGCCTCTGAAAAGAAAATGAAAGTTGCGACTTGTGAATTTATTTTTTTAGATAATTTCACTTCCCCACCAAGTTGCCATTGAATTCGTTCAAATTGGGAGTTGCCTTGTAGATTGTATACTTCATTACCCATTTTTTGAGATCCTAAAACCATTTTGTTCGCCTGCAATTGAGCTCTATATGCAAGATTCAATCCCCGGCCTAGATTCGTATTTGATCCGATTCCTAGTTTGACTCCTACAAAAGTGGAAGTGTAGGAAAAGGGAACATTTTGGGTTACGCCTACAGCATTGTATTGGTTGATATCAAGTCCAATTTGGTAGTCTAATTTTTTAAGAAACCGACTCTTTGTTTTGCTTGGATTGATTAATCGATTACTACGAAGAATGGATAGATGTAATCCTGCATCTGGTTGGAAGGAATTTAGGGATAAACCTGAGGGGCTTACGTAGCGGAATCTTGCTGCATTTATACCCATCTGATAATTCCAATCTTCCGCTTTCAGCTTTGATATCGGAATTAAACAGAAGAGTATAAAAGTAAAAAAAAGGGTTAGGTATTTAAGGGTATTCATCTGATTGTGGTTAGGCATTCTTTAAAAGGTTTTGGCAAGCTACAGAAAAGCAATTAAAGGGTTTAGGGTATAAAATATTGTAAAACTGATAATAGTTAATAAACTGTCATTTTGATTCTCAATAGGCATTGTATAAGTGAATTTATTCGATGAATTATCAACTAACTGATAATCTCATTTTCTAATTAGGATTAGAGCGTAATTATTTGCAAAGCCACCTAAAAAGGTTCTATTATTTATTTGGTATATTGCCTTCATAAACGAAGCAAGATGAAAATCACCTATTTAGAGAATTATGCTGCTATGAGCGAGAAAGCCGCACATTTAATTGCATCAGAAGTACAAAAGAATCCTACCTTATTGTTTTGTGCTGCTACAGGTGGTAGTCCTACTGGTATGTATGCAGAAATGGCAAAAGGAAAGGGGATTTATTCTAAAATGCGTGTAATTAAGATGGATGAGTGGGGGATTATTCCCTTAAGCCATCCAGATTCTTGTGATAGTTATTTAAAGAAGCATTTACTTGAGCCATTAGACGTTACAACAGAACGTTACATTACTTTTGATACAGCACCAGAGATAGTAGAATCAGAGTGTAAGCGTATTAGCCACTTTATTAAGGAAAATGGGCCATTAGATATTTGTATTTTGGGCTTGGGCAAAAATGGGCATATAGCTTTTAATGAGCCGGCTGAAGTATTAAATCCTGATTTCCATAAAGCGGTATTAGCTGAATCAACTATTGCTCACGATCCAACTCTTTCACAAGGTTCTGAGCCAGCCTATGGACTTTGCGTGGGAATGGAAGGGATAATGCAATCCAAGAAAATCATTTTCTTAGTTACCGGAAAGGGCAAACAAGACGCTGTAAAACGTATAATGGAGAAGAAAATTGGAACGGATTGTCCTGCTTCTTTTTTATGGATGCATCCGGATGTGGAATGCCTAATTGATTCCTCCGCTATTTAATCTTTAAATGGATTACGTTGAATCCAATTTGCTTTAGGTTCAAGCAGGGGAAAAATCCATAGTAGGTTTGAATGAACGAGTGAATAGGAATGACGCATAAATCCGTTTAATTCAACCGGTTTTGCCCCAATTGAGCTCTTTATTTCAAGTGCTGTTCTGCCTAAAATGATTCGGTGAAAACCTTGGGCTATACCACAGTCTATGATGTCATAAAGCATATTCAAATAAAGCATTTTCTCTCGCTGAATGCTCACGTCATAACCTAAAAAATAGGTTTCTAATTCCTTTCCATGGCGAATAACCGATGTAAAACCCACAAGCTTCTCATTTTCATAATAACCTCGTAATATAAAGTCGGAGCATAGTTGTTTTTTAAATATGGAGAAGTGCTTAGATGGTAAAATAAATGTATTAAATGGGGAATTTATAGCCACATGTAGGTAGAGGGAATAGATTGTTTCTTCATTTAGGATGATCTCTTCTAAACTTAATTCCCGATTATGAAGGCTACTTCCCTTTTTTCGACAACGTTTGAATTGATCACGGTATTTTTTTGTTAAATCCAAAACGTAATCTTCTTCCCTTTTCCAATTCGATTTTATCTCGAAGATCATATTAGGTTGTGAGCTAAATGGATAATCAGATGAAAATTGAGGTATTTTAAAAGGCTTTATCTGGTCTTCTGTAAAGTCTTTGAAAATAGTAAGATGTGGTTT
The DNA here is from genome assembly GCA_903837305.1 of uncultured Cytophagaceae bacterium. Lineage (GTDB taxonomy): Bacteria > Bacteroidota > Bacteroidia > Cytophagales > Spirosomataceae > Aquirufa. Next base: position 2,789 of record CAILUB010000151.1, on the reverse strand, counting down.
ATTGGGCCAAGAGTTACAAATATTTTTAAGAGTTCTTAAAACCTTTACTTCATTGGAGCCAGCTAAGCTGGCGTAGGCATTTTGGCCACTTAACATGTTATTTCCTACTAGTAGCAATTTTGATGCGAAGTGACGGAAGAGAAAATTTCTTAATCGGGTTAAGAGGAAGTGATCTCGATCACCGAAAGTAGTTAATAACGCTAAATCAATTTCCTGAAATACGGCCGTGGCGATTAATTCGTCTTTCTCAAAAACTCCTACAAACGTGCATTGCATATTAGCAGGAGATGATTTCTCCAAAACACCTAGGTAATTAGACTGCAAAAAAATACACGATTCAGAAACATGATCCCATTTTTCAGGTAAATCGTTAACGTGAGTGTAAAGTTGATGTGTATAGGTGCTACTCAATTGAAGTGTTTAATTAGTTTGTAACACCAAGTGGAGGGAAATTGTTCCGAATGAAGAAACAAAGTACAAAGAGCAAAGCAAAAAGCACAAAGCAGGAATCCCCTTCGCGGATGACCTTGTGAAATGTTTCTGACGCTTCGCGTCCTCAAAGTACAAAGAGCAAAGCAAAAAGCACCAAAGAATGATAAATGGTGAATGGTAAATGGTGAATGTCTCCTTCGGACTCTTTCCTACCTGACTAGTGACTATCGACTAGTGACTATCGACTGACGCTTCGCGTCATGTGGCCCCGCCGGGAATCGAGTCGAGCGCGACCCCGGCCGTCTCTAGCGTTTAGAAGGGGCGCTCATCTGCTTCCCTCTGGGTGGCCCCGCCGGGAATCGAACCCGGATCTAGCGTTTAGGAAACGCCTATTCTATCCGTTGAACTACAGCGCCAATCTTTTTTTATTCTTTGTGCTTTATGCTTTGTGCTTTCCAGAGCTATTGCTCTGGCATATACCCATCATTATGCCCCATCAAGTGGTTACCCTCCAGCCAGTTAGGGAAAATCTGCATATGCTTATCCTTTAACATGCCCATGATCGTCTCGCGAAGCTCGGCCAAATTACTGCGTTGCTCAGCAGAAATGAAAACGGTTTTAGGCGTATTAGTTTTCCAGTGTGTGTTCTTCAAAAAGGCAGTTACTCTGTCCATTTTACTCAATTGAGGCTCGCCGTCTATTCCGACTTCAGATCCTTCGAAGAAAATATCTTCGACAGGGAAGAGGTCGATTTTGTTAAAAACTAAAATAGTTGGCTTATGGCCTACGCCCATTTCGTTCAAGATTCCTTGAACTACTTCGATTTGCTCTTCAAAATTAGGGTGGGAGATATCCACCACGTGCAATAAGACATCTGCCTCACGCACCTCATCTAAGGTCGATTTAAAGGATTCGATCAAGAGGGTAGGCAGCTTGCGAATGAAACCCACTGTGTCGGTTAATAAGAAAGGAATCCCTTCCCAAACCACTTTGCGGACAGTGGAGTCCACGGTGGCGAATAATTTATTTTCGGCGAAAACGTCTGTTTTAGCTAGTTTTTGCATTAAGGTTGACTTACCCACGTTCGTATAACCCACTAAGGAAACGCGGACCATGCGGTCGCGGTTCTTGCGTTGGGTATAGGACTGCTTGTCTATGGCTTCGAGTTTCTCCTTTAAAAAGGCGATACGGTCGTTCGCGATACGACGGTCGGTTTCTAATTCTTTTTCACCTGGACCACGCATACCTACGCCACCACGTTGCTTGGAAAGGTGAGACCACATACGAGTTAATCGAGGTAACATGTATTGGTATTGTGCGAGTTCTACCTGAGTGCGGGCCTGAACGGTTTGGGCTCTTTGGGCAAAAATATTTAGAATCAATAAACTGCGATCTAATACTTTGACCTCTTTACCGTATTCCTGAATGTTAAATTCAATATTACGTACTTGGGATGGGCTTAAGTCATCGTCAAAAATCAGCATGTCGACATCCTTTTCAATAACATAGGCCATGATATCTTCAAATTTCCCTTTACCTACGTAGGTTTTGTTATCTGGTTTCGCGAGGTTCTGTGTGAAACTGTGGAGCGTGACCACTCCGGAGGTAGAAGCCAAAAAAGCTAATTCCGCGAGGTATTCTGCCGTTTGTTCGGCATTTTGCTTTTGGGAAGTGACGGCTACTAGGACGGCTGTCTCTTGTTCCTCGTCTGTACTATGGACTACGTTATTTTTCATTTTAGCTAAAAAAAGCCTTCCCGGTCAGAAAGGCTTTTGATTGGAGGTTGTTTCGTTTATAAGCTTTGAATTAACTTTAAATTCAACGTCACATTATCCTCATTTTTTCCTTCTTTGGCAAGGGCGATTGATTTCTCTGCACTTGCTTTAGCGCCTACTTTATCGCCTAATTTTGCTTGAATTTTAGCTTGTAAATGCCAAATCCAATAGGCAGATGGATTCGAGACCACTGCTTTGCCTACCCACTCCAATGCTTTCTTTAAATCACGACCTGTTTCAAAATAGTAAGAGGCTGATTCAAAATAGGGTCTTGTGTCTGCTGCCATTGCTTTATCAATCGAAGCAGTAATTTTAGCATCAATTTCCGTTTCAATTGGGATGGAAACAGCTACCTTCTCCCAAGAAATGACCATTTCCATTTTGTTGGCGGTTACGTTCGCAAAATGAATGGTAAATGATTCAACCGATTGAGATAATACACTTGCGGCAATTTTTACCTTCAATACATCTTCCTCAGGCTTGTAATTAAACACGCCATTTGTGCCTTTATTGAAGATGATTTCCCATGAAAATTGAGAAGGGATTGAAATTAATTGGTAGGTTCCAGCCTTTAGAGGTTGG
>CAILUB010000150.1 GCA_903837305.1 uncultured Cytophagaceae bacterium | reverse complement strand
CTGGAGGTACTGATAATCACCTGATGTTGATCGACTTACGCCCTAAAGGCTTGAGCGGTAAATTAGCGGAGAATACCTTGATTCAAGCGGATATCACGATTAACAAAAATATGGTTCCATTCGATGACAAGTCTCCATTCGTTACTTCAGGTATGCGCGTGGGAACGGCGGCGATGACGACACGTGGTTTGGAAGAATCAGATATGTCTCAAATCGTAGAGATGGTCGATAAGGCCTTAATGAACCACGATAACGAGGCTGTATTGAAATCAATCAAAGGAGAAGTAAATGAGTGGGTGAAACAATTCCCATTATATCTATAATAACACATGGCAGCAGATCAAGATTTTGACGATTTCGACGACGATGACGCATCGGATGGCACAGAGATGTCCTTCCTAGGTCATTTAGAAGAATTAAGATGGCATATTCTGCGATCTGTTGCTTCCTTTTTTGTCTTTGCGGTGGCCGCTTGGTTCTTCCGTGAATTCATTTTCAGCACGATTATTTTAGGTCCTACAAAGACGGATTTTTATACGAACCAAATCCTATGTCAAGCAGCTGACCTCTTCAATATGCCAAGTTTGTGCATGCAGAAGGCAGATTTTATTCTTCAAAGTAGAGAGGTTTCTGGACAATTCATGATGGCATTGACACAATCTATCATTGTAGGTCTATTGTTTGCTTTCCCGTACATGTTCCATGAATTATGGCGCTTCATTAAACCTGGCTTGAAAAGTAAAGAGTTAAACGCGGCACGCGGGGCAGTCTTTTGGGTATCCCTCTTATTTTTTAGCGGAGTTGCATTCGGCTATTATGTGGTTGCTCCCATGGCGATTAACTTTCTAGCAAACTTTAAATTAGATCCTACGATTCAAAACCAGTTCGATATTAACGATTACATTTCGTTGTTATCTATGTTGACTTTGGCCTGTGGAATCACTTTCCAATTACCCATGGTAGCCTATGTGCTATCGCAAGTAGGCATTTTAACCCCGTCCTTCATGCGGGAATATCGCAGACATGCCCTTATTGTCATTTTTATCGTGGCGGCGATCATCACTCCTTCTCCAGATGTGATTTCACAGCTTTTAGTGGCATTCCCACTCCTTGGTTTGTATGAAGTCAGTATCGGCGTTTCAGGCCGTGTCTTGAAGCGTAAAATGAGAGAAGAAGAGATGGAATCGAATTCTCAACAACAAACGAATGAATTATTTATCGGCAGAGAACATATCACGCAACCTAGGCGAAAGATGGGTGTTTAAAGGACTATTTTTTGGCCTCCAAAAAGGCGAAAAAGTAGCCCTCATCGGAAAAAACGGGACGGGAAAAACCACCTTGATGGAATCCCTGATGGGAATGCAAACGCCAGACGAGGGAAATATTTCCATCCGCAAAGGAATTCGCGTAGGTTATCTACCGCAGAATCCTATTTTCGCCGAAAACGAACAAGTGCTTAACTACCTTTTCTCAGACGATTTGCCTAGCGCAGTAGCGATCAAATCCTATGAGAAAGCGATGCTTTCCGGTGATTCAAAAGAACTCGAAGACGCCTTCGCTTTAATGGAAGCCCACAACGCCTGGGATTACGAGGCACGTGCGAAACAAATCATCAGCCGCTTAGGCATTCCAGATGGCGACCAAAAAGTTTCTACTTTATCCGGTGGCCAAAAGAAACGTCTGTCCCTCGCTAAGCTTCTCATCGAAAGTCCAGATATTATGATTCTGGATGAGCCGACTAACCATTTGGACATCGAAACCATCGAGTGGCTCGAAGGAATCATGTCCGGACCTAACGTCACCGTTTTAGTCGTATCCCACGACCGCTATTTCCTAGACAAGGTCTGCAACAAAATGATGGAATTAGCCGACGGCTCCATCTACACCTACGAAGGCAATTACGCCTATTTCCTAGAGAAAAAAGCCGAACGAGAAGCCTCAGATGCAAGCAGCGTTTCGAAGGCAAAAAACCTCTACCGCAAGGAACTCGAGTGGATGCGCAAGCAACCAAAAGCGCGTGGAACCAAGTCCCAATCTCGCATCGATGCTTTCTATGAGACAGAAGAAAAAGCAAACAAAAAACTAGACGACAGCAAGTTGGAATTAAACATCCAAATGTCCCGTCTAGGCAACAAGATCATCGAAATCAACCACTTGAAAAAGGCTTGGGGAGACAAGAAGATTATCAACGATTTCACCTATACGTTTAAGAAAAAGGACCGCATCGGTATCGTAGGCAAGAACGGCGCCGGCAAAACGACGTTCTTACAACTCTTAACCGGTTTAGAACAACCCGATTCAGGCACTATCGATCCAGGTGAAACTTTAGTGGTGGGCTATTATACCCAAATCCCTTTCGATTTCCGCCCAGAACAACGCGTCATCGACACGATCACCGAGATCGCCGAAGTCATTCCCTACGGAAAGAACGAATCGCTCAGCCCGAGCCAGTTTTTGAGCAAATTCTTATTCCCTACTGCCCAGCAATACACACCTGTGGAAAAGCTAAGTGGTGGCGAAAAGAAGCGTTTGCAATTAATGCGCGTGCTCGTAAAGAATCCCAATTTCTTGATTCTCGATGAGCCCACCAATGATCTCGATTTAGATACCTTACAACTCTTAGAAGACTTCTTAACGGAATTCCAAGGCTGTCTGTTACTCGTTTCCCATGATCGTTATTTCATGGATAATCTAGTAGATCAATTGATCCTAGTGGAAGGCGAAGGCGAGGTTAACTTCTTCAATGGAAACTATACAGATTACCGCATCGCCTTAGAAAACAAGGTGAATGAACCAGCTGCTAAGCAAAGTCCAGTAAAAGCTCCTTCGACATCGGCCCCCGTTACACCGAAAGGCCCTAAACTTAGCTTCAAGGAACAAAAGGAATTCGAAGAGTTAGAAAAAGAAATGGCCGCTTTGGAAATCGAGAAAGATTCCTTCGTCGAAAAACTCAACCAGGGCTCGGAAGACTTTCAATTGTTAACCGATTGGGCGAAAGCTATCGAGGACATCAAGAATAAGCTAGAAGAGAAAGAGCTGCGTTGGCTTGACTTATCCGAAAGAGCATAAAAAAAGCCCCGATCGCTCGGGGCTTTTTTCGTTTAAGACTTCGAGATTAATTCTGGAAGTTCAAATTCATCAACGCATACAGCGCTCCTTCTTTCACCTTGTCATTCACAAACACTAAGTAGACATCATGAACGCCTGAAGTGTTAATAGGGAAGTTGTAAGCTTTGGTAGCGTTTACTTCCACAGAACCTAATAACGGACCTGTCACGCTACCTGTTCTAAGTTCTAATTGACCTCCTACTGTTTGACCCGCCATATAGCTCGCCATTACCGATAAGTTCTTGATGCCTGTTAAGTCGATGGCATCATAACGAGCATATCCACCAGCACCCGTTGCTACTAAGATTTCGCCGATTCCGTCCACTTTAAACTTCATTGTTTTAGCCGAAGCATCTGCGCTAACTGCAGGGAACTTCGCATCGCGCAAAGTCACGACTTTAGAACCCGTAACTGGCGCAATTTTACCTGCCCCTTTATCTGTGTACATCGCACGGAAGATAAAGGTACCTGGCTTCCCTTTGTCTTGTGGTACATATTGTCCAGCCACTGGCTTCGATGCCTTCTTTTTATCGGCTAGCCCTAAGATGTATTTCACCATCTCACGAGCGTCAGCTACAGAAACTTGTGGGTGAGCTGCCATCGCATTCTCTCCCCAAACACCACCACCACCGTTAATAATCTTCTTCGATAATTCGTCGATGTTTTGTGAGCTAGCAGGGTATTTCTTGCTGACATCTGTATAAGAAGGTCCTACCGACTTTTTGTCGATCGCGTGACACGTCTTGCAATCAGATAAATCGATCAAACGCTTACCTGTAGATAAAGAAGTGTTTGCTTGGTGACCTTGCGCGATTACCGTTTTATCAAATCCTTCTAAGTAATCGATTTGCATCATTACTTCATCTTCTGTAATTTTTTTATTCGCTAGGCTACCATCTTCTTTATCCTGAACCGAAACCTTATAAGTTACTGGCTTATCATTCCAATAGAAGGATTTGTTCCCTTCAATCGTGACATCTACCGCTGGCACTTCATTACCCGCCGTGATTTTGATTACCTCTGACTTTGAATTTCCGGCTGCGTCTTTCACAGTCAACTTCACATTGTATACACCTGCTTTGGTAAATACGTGCATTGGGTTAGCAGCCGTACTTGTGCCGCCATCTCCAAAATTCCATGTGTATTTGATGGCATCTCCATCATAATCAACGGTTCCAACGGAAGAGAATTTTGATTTTAAAGGCAGAGCACCTACCGACTTGTCTACCGCAACTATCACTTTAGGAGTTCTGTTACCTGCGTTGTATTCAATTTTATATAAGGCTGCTTCTTCACTTGCGGCAAACCAGTTAGGGCCATATTCTAAGCCATACATCGTACCATTCTTATCAAACTCTAAATCTATTGGATGAGAGAAAGTCATATTAGGAAGGAAACGCTCCATCTGAACGAAATCTCCTTTATCATTCATCGAAACAGCATAGATTAAATCGCGTGACCAATCATAAGCGAAGAACTTTCCATCATAATAAGCTGGGAATTTAGTCTTCGAGGTTGCTGGAAAATCGTCTCTATAGTAGATCGGACCAGCCATCGCATTACGAGAACCCTTCGTAATTACCGGGCCAAACTCAGGTGAATCTACGTAAGGATAGTAGATGAACGCTTTTTGAGCTGCTGGTAAATGAGAAAATCCTGTATTGTGAGGCGAGGTGTTGATAGGCGCTTTGGGATTAAACGTAGCCCACGTACTATCATTCGCAAAATCACGCTGGTT
>CAILUB010000149.1 GCA_903837305.1 uncultured Cytophagaceae bacterium | reverse complement strand
TATTTGCTAAATTTTCATTAACGATACCATCCGAAGCAGCAAAGAATGCCAAAACGTGTGAGACGAAGTGACGTTCGCCATCGTTCATCTTTTTCCAGTCCGCTAAATCTTGAGATAAATCGATCTCTTCAGCTGTCCAGAAAGACGCTTCCGCCTTCTTATAAAATTGCCAAATATCATCGTGCTTAATCGGAAAAAGCACAAAACGGTTGGGATCCTCAACCAATAAGGGTTCTACTGCTATCGTTGACATAAAAATTTAAATTGAACTCGAAATTAAGAAATTCTACCTGATATACAAGACTGATAAAGGGCTAAAATTGTTTTAAATTTTAAAAGAAAAATCCACCGATTTGGACAACCAGTGCTGAGCCATAAGGAGAGCGCCCTGGGGAATAATTTAAGTCGTACATCACCGAGAAATTAATGCCAATTTTAGAGCCTAATCCTACACCCACTAAGACGGGATTAGAATAATTTATACCGGTATTGTCAGATAAATTAGAATAGTTTTCTATTTGACCCGTTAAATAACCTTGGCCTATAAATTGACTGAGCGCAGGTACTTGCTGGCGAAAAAAGATTCTTTGGCCTAATAGATTACTAGATAAGGAACCTAATGAACCAAAATCTGCCCAATAATATTGATAAGTTAAACCTACACCTACAATCGAGTTATTTGTTAAAGAATATCCTACCATTGGTGAGATTCCAATACTGGTCGGGTTGCCAAAGCTTAAACCACTGACACCTCCTCCAAAATTCAATCGTTTGCGAAAAGGTAATTCTCGCACATCTATTTCAGCATCTAAATCTCCTTCTGCGCCCTCCTCTTTGATAACCACAGGTTCTTGAGCGAAGACCTCCGAAATTCCTCCAAAAGTAAAGAGCGAAAAGAATAATAGTAGTTTTTTCATTTGGCTTAAATTGATTACCAAAATTAAAGGATATTTTTGTAAAATGAACACCCCACAGTCTAAGCATAACATCGAAAATTGTGATCCGAAAACGCATATCATCATTAAAGGTGCGCGCGTACACAATTTGAAGGGAGTAGATGTGGCAATTCCGCGAAACCAATTAGTTGTTATTACAGGTTTGTCGGGATCAGGTAAGTCCTCTTTAGCTTTTGACACTTTATTTGCGGAGGGCCAAAGAATGTACGTAGAAAGCCTTAATAGCTACGCCCGTCAGTTCTTAGGCCGAATGGAAAAGCCAGCCGTTGACTACATCAAAGGTGTTTCGCCAGCCATCGCGATCGAACAAAAGGTGAATACAAAGAACCCGCGTTCGACAGTAGGTACCACCACAGAGATTTACGATTATTTAAAATTGCTTTTTGCCCGCATCGGCCGCACCATTTCCCCCGTCTCCGGACAGGAGGTGCGCAAAGATTCGGTTTCCCATATAGTGGATTTTATTGCTAAAAACGATGGCAAGAAAGTCCTTATACTAGCCCCGTTAGTACATAATATAGAGCGTAGTCTCGAAAACGAATGTCAACTACTCATTCAAAAAGGCTACTCTAGGTTAAAATTCCAAGAGGAAATTATTGCTTTAGAGGAATTAATAGAAGACCCAGCGCAACTACAAAAACTCGCGAAAAAACCAGCTGAAATAGCGATTTTGATCGACCGTTTAGTCTCTAAAAAAGACGACGAAGAGACTCAATTCCGTGTGGGAGATTCCGTTCAGACCGCCTATTTCGAAGGAGAAGGTGTTTGCTGGATTGAAATAGAAGGTCGAAAGAGAGATGTATTTTCGAATAAATTCGAATTGGATGGGATGGTTTTTGAGGAACCTAGCTTAAACCTATTCTCCTTCAATAATCCCTACGGTGCTTGCAAAAATTGTGAGGGCTATGGCAAAGTACTGGGTTTAGATCCAGATTTAGTTTTCCCAGATCACGATCTTTCCATTTATGAGGGTGCGATCGCACCTTGGCGCAGTGAGCGTATGAGCGAGTGGCTAAGCCCCTTGTTGCGCAATGGAATACAATTTGACTTCCCTATTCACCGTCCCTATAAAGATTTAACTTCAGCAGAAAAGAAGTTATTGTGGACCGGAAATAAATATTTTGCGGGACTGACTAATTTCTTCGATCACTTAGAGAAAGAGACGTATAAAATCCAATACCGCGTGATGTTATCGCGTTACCGCGGCAAAACGAATTGCCCAGAATGCCAGGGGTCACGCTTGCGGATGGATGCTAGCTATGTAAAAATAGCGGGGACCTCGCTTGTCGATTTGGTGCTTTGGCCTTTATCTAAAACGAAGGCTTTCTTTGAAAACCTGCAGCTGAACGAACATGACCAAAAGGTATCGAAACGCATTTTAATCGAGATCAATAACCGCCTCGAGTACATGGATCGCGTAGGTTTAGGGTATTTAACCTTAAATCGTCTTAGTTCTACCCTTTCTGGAGGCGAATTTCAACGCATTAAACTAGCGACTTCCCTAGGCAGCGCTTTGGTAGGTTCGATGTATATTTTAGATGAACCGAGCATCGGTTTGCACCCTCGAGATACTGAACGCTTGATTTCGGTGTTAGAAATGTTGAAAAACATGGGGAATACGGTCATCGTGGTAGAGCATGAGGAGGAGGTGATGCGGGCTGCGGAGCAGATCATTGACATCGGACCTGAAGCTGGCCGTCACGGAGGAAATTTGATCTTTCAGGGGAATTTAAAAGAGGCTTTGGCAGATAAAAAAACCGATAGTCACACCTTGCGCTTTTTAACTGGAGAAGACCGAATCGAAGTGCCGTATTTCAGACGCAAAGCATTAGCTCAGATCGAAATAACAGGAGCCTCCGAAAATAATTTAAAGAATGTAGACGTCGCGATTCCTTTAGGCATCATGACGGTAGTTACAGGTGTCAGCGGCTCTGGGAAATCGACCTTAATACGTAAAATTTTGTATCCAGCGATGCTTCGTTTATTGCAACAAGGCACCGAAGAGACGGGGCGATTCCGCGAAATTAAGGGAAGTACAAACAAAATTGCGAGCATCGAAATGGTCGACCAGCAGCCAATTGGAAAATCATCTCGTTCGAATCCCGTGACCTATATTAAGGCCTACGATGCCATCAGAGCCTTGTATTCCGAATTACCGGTGGCAAAAACACGTGGTTACAAACCCGCACATTTCTCCTTCAACGTAGAAGGCGGACGCTGCGAGGTTTGCCAAGGCGAAGGGGAAATCACCATCGAAATGCAATTCATGGCAGACATCAAACTGCCTTGCGAATCTTGTGGAGGATCCCGCTTTAAGCAGGAAATTTTGGACGTCAAATTCCAAGATAAAAATATTTCAGAAATTTTAGACTTGACCGTTGAAGAGGCGGTGGAGTTCTTCCGCGAGAAACAACCGCGGATTGCCGATAAGATTGACCCGCTGTTCCAAGTGGGCTTAGGCTATATTAAACTTGGGCAATCGTCGAACTCCCTATCTGGTGGGGAAGCACAGCGTGTGAAGCTAGCGAGTTTCTTAGGAAAGGGGAATCCGAACAAAGGTCGGACACTCTTTATTTTCGATGAACCTACCACGGGTCTTCACTTCCATGACATCAAAAAGCTCCTAAAGGCCATGAACGATTTAGTGGAACAAGGTGATTCTGTCGTGATTATCGAGCATAACATGGAAGTCATTAAATGTGCGGATCACATCATTGATTTAGGGCCGGAAGGAGGCGAAAACGGGGGCTATATTACATTCCAAGGCACTCCCGAAGAGATGAAAGGCCTGAAAAACAACCCAACCGCTCACTATTTGAGCCAAAAACTGTAAATTTATCCATGTCTTCGTTCGCAAACCTCACTCAGCTCGCAGAAAGAATCCAGTCCATCACGGCCGGATTACACCTGGCGATTCCTGAATTGATCATTGCTGGAACGATTCTTTTTAGCTTATTCATTGAGTTATTTTTACACGGGAAAACGGAGAAATTTAGTACTTCTTGGCGTTATTTCACCTGCCAAATTCCCCTTCTATTAGCCTTATCTCTCAGTTTTCAACGCACTGAATTAGGATTAACGGGATCATTTGCATCAGGTTTATTTGAGGCAAATTTAGGTTCAGATGCCATCAATACCCTTATTTTAGGGATTGGATTTCTACTCATTTTGATGAACCAAATTCATAAAAAATCCCTCACCTTTGAAGAATTGACCGGATTTCTATCCATTTTACTCGGTGCTTTGTTAAGCAGCATGAGCTCGAATGCGCTAAGCCTATTCTTATCCATCGAATTTATGTCGATGGGTACCTATGTGTTAGTCAGCCTTCGAAAAGAGTCCTCTCGGGCCAGTTTGCCTTATGTTTTATTCGGCTTAGGTTCCTCAGCCTTGTTCATTTATGGCATTTCATTGCTATATGGATTAACGGGCACACTGGATTTCACGAGCGTGGATTTCTCTCGGGGAATTTCCGTAGCCGATCCCTATTTACGCGGATTCGCTCTAGGGCTTTTTGCGGTGGGATTGTTGTTCAAAATGTCATGGGCACCCTTTCATCCCTGGAATCCGGATGTGATGGAGAATTTACCGGCCTCCTGGATGACTTGGATTTCGACCGCGCCTAAGTTGGCCATTGCTTTCGTGGGGATACGTCTGCTACCCACTTTGCCAGTTTCATTTGTAAATGAATTAGCGGTATTGGCGATTCTGACATTGTTAGTAGGAAATCTAGGGGCTTTAGGCCAAAACAAAACCAAGCGTCTGCTCGCCTATTCCAGCATCGCACACGGCGGTTTCCTGGCGATGGCTTGGTTCTTCCAACCCATTCAGGCGCTTGATGCGATTCTTTTCTATGGGTTCTTGTATAGCATTGCCAGCTTATTGGTTTTCTATCTGATCGACGAAATGGCCGCGGACGAAGTGACTGATTTTGCGGGTTTAGGTACTTCGAAGCCATTGCCCGCGTTTTTCTTACTTACTGGACTAATCGCTTTAGTAGGGCTTCCCCCAGCCGGAACCTTTATTGCGAAAATAACCTACTTCAGTTTATTATGGTCCAATTATGAGGTGACGACCTCCATCGGCCTACTCGTTTTACTGATTGTTGCGATTTTAGTGACGGCGATTTCACTCTTTTATTATTTAAAGATTCCATTCCAGCTCTATTTCAAAAAAGCTAGTGAAAAAACGACTCTTTGGGATGATTTATCCTCAATCGAAATCTACTCTTACGGAATTTTAACAGCGATTTTGATCGCATCTATCGTATTTCCAACGGCCTTAACGAACCTTTGGAAATAGTCGATAAAAAATTAAAAAAATCAGCTTGTTGGTCATTTATTTTGGCTAATTTTGGACTTGATTTTTAAAATAGCCCCACGTTTCCATGTCTGATTCTATTAAGCACGAATGCGGAATTGCCCTCATCCGCCTACGAAAGCCTTTTCAGCACTACTTAGACAAATACAAAACACCTACTTACGGACTGAGCAAACTTTA